>JAFVDC010000151.1 GCA_017478685.1 Bacteroidales bacterium
CATGGGTGCAAGCCCCGTGCAGTTCTTCAACGCCATCAAGGAGGCCGAAGCCTACAACGGACCTTCCCTCATCATCGCTTACAGCCCTTGTATCAACCATGGCCTCAAGGCCGGCATGGGCCTGAGCCAGAAGGAAGAGAAGCTGGCCGTGGAATGCGGTTACTGGCACCTCTACCGTTACAACCCTGCACTGGAAGGCACTGATAAGAACCCGTTCAGCCTTGATTCCAAGGAACCCGACTGGACCAAGTTCCAGGACTTCCTCAAGGGTGAAGTTCGCTTTGCATCCCTTTACAAGATGTTCCCGGACCAGGCCGATGAACTCCTCCAGAAGACAGAGGAATTCGCAAAGGTCCGCCTGAACACCTACAAACGCCTTGCAGGCAAATAGTTTCTAAACCCTATAGAGCAATGAAAAAGTTAGTTAGTTTAGTTGCTCTGTCCTTTATGGCTCTCTCTCTGCTCGCTCAGGGGCAACCCACCCGCGAGCAGATGGAGGCCATGATTGCACAGATGCCCCAGCTCCCCAATTCTGAAGAGGTCACCATCGGCCATCTTGAGAATGGTCTCACTTACTACATCCGCCACACCGAGCTCCCCAAGGGCCGTGCGGAATTCTATCTTGCTACCAACGTAGGCGCCATCCAGGAGGAATATCCTTCCCAGGACGGCCTTGCACACTTCCTGGAGCACATGTGCTTCAACGGCACTGAGCATTTCCCCGGAAAAGCTATCCTCAACTACCTCCGCTCCATCGGTGCGGAATTCGGCCGCAACATCAACGCCTCCACAGGCTTTGAAGAGACCCAGTACATGCTCAACAACATCCCCGTAGAGCGTGCAAGCGTAGTTGACAGCTGCCTCATGATCCTGGCCGATTACTCACACTATGTCCTCAACCAGCCCTCCGAGATCGATGCAGAGCGCGGAGTCATCATAGAGGAGCGCCGCCAGCGCCGCAACGCCCAGTGGCGTTCCATGGAGCGCAGCCTCCCCTACTACTTCGGTGAAGGCACCCAGCCTGCCATGCACACCCTCATCGGCACCCAGGAACATCTTGAGACCTTTGTTCCGGAATCCCTCAACAGCTTCTACGCAAAGTGGTATCATCCCGGAAACCAGGCCGTTGTCGTGGTTGGAGACGTTGACGTGGAGCGCACCAAGGCCAAGATCGAGGAAATCTTCGGCGCAATCCCCAAGAAGGAGAATCCCGCTCCTAAGGGCATCGTGGAAATTGAGAACCACGCTGTTCCCCGCGTTGGTGTAATCACTGACCCCGAAACCACAAGCCCTTCCGTAGAGCTCATCTGGCACAGCCCCGCAACCCCCGAAGGCATCAACGCCACCGTTTACGGACAGGTCAACGACATCATCAAGAGTGTTGTTGCAATGGTAATGCGTGAGCGTTTCCAGGACATCACCTCCAAGCCCGGCTCTCCTTATCTTAATGGCGGTTTCTACGTATCAAG
This sequence comes from Bacteroidales bacterium, assembly GCA_017478685.1. Next base: position 1,470 of record JAFVDC010000151.1, read on the forward strand.
CCTCATCTACGAGGACATTGATGCCGTAATGGGAGATGTCACCCTCAGGGAAGACAACATCCTTGGCGGTCTCAAGGACTTCTACACGGAACTTGTAAGGCTCCAGCGCCACGGTGTCACCGATGCCGAATTCGGCCGCGTGAAAACCGAATTCCTCTCCATGCTGGAAACCAGCGTAAACCGCGCCTCTACCCGCAAGAACCCTGAATTCGTCCGCGAAATCCTCCAGAACTTCTTTGACAAGGAGCCCATCCTGGAGCCCAAGGACCAGAAGGAACTCACGGAGATGCTCTTCTCCCAGCTCAACGCAGCCGCTGTGAGCCAGGTTGTGGCCCAGCTCTTCTCCCCGGACAACTTCATCATGATCTACAACGGTCCGGAAAAGGAAGGCATCGCCACCCCTACCGCAGAGGAACTCCTAAAGGTCATCGCCGATGTCAACGCTTCAGAGGTTGAACCCCTTGAAGGCGAGGAAATCCCCGAGGCCTTCCTTGATCCCGCAAAGCTCAAGGGTTCGGCCGTAAAGAAAACCGCAACTTCCATCTACGGTTCCACTAAGTGGACCCTCAAGAACGGCGTGGAGGTTTATGTTTATCCCACAGACCTCACCAAGGACCAGATCCTGTTCAACTACTACAAGGACGGCGGTCTCAGCCTTGTTTCCACAGACGACATCGCTTCCTTCGACGACAACATCTTCGGCCTGTTCCAGAGTAACTCCGGTGTATCATCCTTCTCCGGTACAATGGTAACCAAGATGCTCACCGGCAAGAACCTTTCCGTAAATCCTTACTTCGACCAGCTGGAGCACGGAATCAACGGCCAGAGCACCGTCAAGGACCTTGAGACAGCCCTCCAGATCCTCTACCTCTATGTTACGGATCCCCGCTTCGACCCCGAAGAATGGCAGAACGGCATCGACCAGATCAATGCTATCCTCCCCAACCTCGTGAACCAGCCCAACTACAAGCTTCAGTCCGAGCTTTACAAGACCCTCTACGGCGGCAACGCCCGTAAGGCCATGCTCTCCGCTGAAACTGTACAGCGCGCCAGCCTCCAGGTGGTGGAGAAGAACTGGAAGAAGCTCTTCGCAGACGCTGCAGGCGCCAAGTTCGTGATTGTAGGTGACGTGAACCCCGAGTCCTTGAAGCCGCTTGTAGAGAAATACATCGGCTCACTGCCTAAGGGAAGGAAAGCCCTGAAATGGGTGGATCCCCGTGAAGACATTGTAACCGGCCGTGTCCAGAACGTGTTTGAGGTAGACATGCAGACTCCTAAGAGCACCGTCCTCCAGGTTTACAGCGCAGACTCCGACTTCTCCTATGAGAAAGACGCCGCAATGGACGCCATCTCCTATATCATGGACATGCGCTACACGGAAAGTCTCCGTGAAGAAGAAGGCGGCACCTACGGCGCCAGCGCCATGGGCAACCTCACCCGCCGTCCCAAGCAGCGCGTTGTTTACCAGGTGTACTTCGACTGCAAACCCGCCCTCTGCGACCGTCTCCGTGAGCTGGCCATCGAAGGCTTCAAGAAACTGGCCGAAGAAGGCCCCACAGACGAAGAACTGGCAGCCGCCAAGCTCAACCTCCAGAAGAACATCCCCGAAAGCCGTCAGCGCAACAACTGGTGGCTCAACGGCATTGAGCTTTACATCACCTACGGAGTAGACCGTGACGCCGCCTATGAGGCAGCAGTGAACGCCCTCTCCAAGGAAGCCATCGAGGATCTTGCCGAAGAAATCCTGTCTCAGGACAACTTCATTGAGCTTGTCATGAAACCCGCCGCCACCGCCGAGGCCGAATAGTCCCGTGCGCGTGGAGACAAACTGCTTATTAGCAGTATATTACGCAAAAACGTCTACCCTGGATCGGGTAGACGTTTTTTCATATAGTGTTTATTGTCAATCCGTTATCTCCACGGTCACGAACAAGTTCACAAGAGGCCGCTGCGGAGAATTGGTTGTAAGGCTAATCATTATTACGTTATCACCGGCCGGAAGAGATTTGGTGTCAAGTTCAAACTGCAGTCTTCCCTTTCCGCCGGCCTTGATGTCCGGCAGGCTCACTGCCTTAAGGGCCGGAGAGTCGGAATCGGCCTTATGGACATGGAAAGAGGATGCTCCACGGTTTGCAAGGGGGAATTCGGCCATGAGTCTTGCCCCGGGCTTTACGCTTCCATGAGTGAGAGTGCTGGCATCTAAGGCGGGGATGGCCCCCTTTTCAATGGCCTCCCTGCTCCAGAGGGCGAAGTTCTCCTGAGTCCAGGCGGCAACCTCCAGGACATCCGAAGCCGCCTCCCCGTTAAGGACCGGAGTGGCGGTGTATACGTTGAGTCCGTAAACGGAAGGGGCCGAAGATACCGTGAACACTATCTGAGCCGTTTTGCCAGCAGGAATGGGGTTGGGGCTGACACTCACCGAAAGGTTTGGAGAAACGTCCCTGAAAGACACCGTGAGAGGCTTTTTCCCAAGGTTTGCCACATTTGCGGTTTCCGTAACGGATAGCCCCTGCTTGAGGTTTGCGGTTTTGAAGCGCCTTGTCTTAAGCCCAAGCTCACCTATTTTACCGGGAGAATAGAGTTCCTTCATGGACATCTTTTTGTCGTGCACCACGCCGCGAAGCCTAAGGACAACCGGACGCCTTATGCCGGAGATATACACCGTAAGCGTCTTGTCAAACGCGGTGGGGCCGTCTTCGTTTTTATAAGTGGCCGAAATTGTGGCCGATTTCCCGGGCTCTATCCTGGATTTAGGGAAATCCACCCCGGTGCAGCCGCAGGATGAAACAACCTCAAAGATGGAAATTGCCTCACTGCCAACATTCTTTAAGGTAAAGCTGCAGGTGAGCGGACCATCCGACACACTGACGTCTCCAAAGTCGTGTACGGTCTTGTCCCATTCAATCATTGCCTGGGGTTCGGCCTCTACGGGAAGCGCCTCACCCTCCTCCTCTGGCATGGAAACTGCAGAGACAAACGCGGCTTCCGTATTTGAGGCCGAAGACCTGCCGGACCCGCAGGTGGAAAGGGCCAGGGCGGAAAATATTGCGACAAACGTGATTTTCATATTCACAAAGTTAACAACAACTGTTTTCAAAATCAAATTTAATGCCTACCTTTGCCCTCACGAAAATAATTACCTACAAATAACAACAAAAACATGGCAAGAAAAATCAATCCCGAACTTTGCGTATCCTGCGGCTCCTGCGCAGAGGTATGCCCCGTAGGCGCCATCACCGCCGGTGAGGCCGCTTACCAGATCAACGCTGACGAATGCATCGACTGCGGCGCCTGCGAAGGCACCTGCCCCAACGAAGCCATCTCAGAGGCCTAATCAAAGCTTAAAAGCAAAAAATAGAGAGTGACCGCAAAGGCCACTCTCTATTTTTGTATACTCTTGAAGCTTACTTTTTGAACTTCATCCTCAGTGACGATGTCTTGTCAAGGCCGTCCTTCACAGTAATCAGGAACTCATAGGTAATACCGCTTGATTCCTCGCTCTTGGCATAGATGAGAAGGTTTGACAGGAGTTCGGAGAAGTCAAGGACTGCTTCTTTCTGGTCCAGAGGATTGGTGCTCCAAAGCTTGATATTGGCGTTGTTTTCCTCATTCAGGACATTGATGCTGCCGTCTTCTTCCTTAGTTGCACGGACATCGAGCCACTTGTTGAAGCCCTCGGACTCGCTGGAGACAAGAAGTGAAACCGACTTGATAAGCGCAGGAGCGGTTACCGTTACGGTTGCGTAATCCTTGTAATTGTCCAGGGGAACCACGGTAGTGGAAACAGTATTGGCCCAGTCGAAGGCAGGAGCGGCCGTGAAGTGGAATTTAATGGTCTGGCTCACAGCATCGCCAAGGGCGTCGGTGACACTGATTTCAAAGGCGATGTTGGTGTCGTTCTCAATGTCCTGGCTGTCCGTGAGAATCTCAAGGAGCTTGAGGAAATTGAGATTGAGGGTGCCTGTATTGCCGCGAAGGGTGGTGCCTGCGCTGGTGCAGATCTGCTTCTCCACGAAATTGGAAGCTACTGTTGCGTCGTCGATGAGGTCGAAAACAATGTTTCCGCTGGCGCGGTTTTGTGAAACGCCGATATAGGTTTTGGCAAAGACATTCACGTAATCCGGGTTGGTGGCCACGGACTTGATGGTTAGGACATCAAGGCCTTCCGGGGCCGATACTGTTACAACGGCATCCATGGTGGGCATGAATTCCGCAGTGAACGTGGGATATGCCTCCCAGGTGATTACG
>JAFVDC010000152.1 GCA_017478685.1 Bacteroidales bacterium
ACGTCCTTGACACCTGGTTCAGCTCCTGGCTCTGGCCCATCTCCGTGTTCGACCCTGAGATGCCCGGGCATCCAGACCACAAGCCCAACAAGGACCTTGCCTACTACTATCCCACCAACGACCTTGTGACCGGCCCTGACATCATCTTCTTCTGGGTGGCCCGCATGATCATGGCAGGTGAGGAGTTCATGGGCAAGGAGCCCTTCTCCAACGTGTACTTCACCGGTATCGTGAGGGACAAGATAGGCCGAAAGATGAGTAAGACCCTTGGGAACAGCCCCAACCCTCTCGACCTCATTGAAAAATACGGTGCCGATGCCGTTAGAATCGGCATGCTCCTTTGCTCCAGCGCCGGCAACGACATCTTCTACGACGAAGCCCAGATTCAGCAGGGCGCCGCTTTCTGCAACAAGATCTGGAACAGCTACCGTCTTGTGAAGGGCTGGGAAGTGGATCCTTCCGTGGCCCAGAGCGCTTCGGCCAGCCTGGCGGTTGAATGGTTCAAGGCAAAGCTCTCTGAAACCGTGGCCGCAGTGGAGGACCATTACTCCAAATTCCGCATCTCAGATGCCCTCATGACCATCTACAAGCTCTTCTGGGACGACTACTGCTCCTGGTATCTTGAGGCCATCAAGCCCGCTTTCGGCAAGCCAATTGACCCCAAGACCAAGGAAGCAACCCTGGAGTTCTTTGAGGCCCTCCTAAAGCTCATCCATCCCGTGATGCCATTCATCACGGAGGAACTGTGGCAGGACATCGCAGAGCGCAAGGAAGGGGACACCATCATGTATGCCCCCACTCCCAAGGCCCAGGCATTTGACCCTCAGGTAACTCAGAACTTCGCCCTTGCCCAGGAAGCCGTAAACGGCGTCCGTGGCGTACGCAGCCAGCGCAATATCGCCCCTAAGGAGGTCCTGAAGCTCCATGTAAAGGGTGCAGGATTCCCCGCCGCGGTAATTCCCGTGGTTGAAAAACTTGCAAACGCAGAGGTCTCCATTGTAGATGCATTCGGCTCCCAGGGCGTTGGCTTCATGGTCCGCACAATTGAGATGCAGGTTCAGATGGAAGGTCTCATCAACGTGGAAGAGGAACTGGACAAGGCCCAAAAGGAGCTTGAGCACCAGGAGAAATTCCTTGCCGGAGTCCGCGCAAAACTCTCCAACGAGCGCTTTGTGAAGGGTGCCCCCGCCGCCGTGGTAGAGGTAGAGCGCAAGAAAGAGGCCGATTCCCTCTCCAAGATAGAGAGCCTCAAGGCCAAGATTGCTGCACTTCAAAAATAGGCGTCATGGCGGTTTTCAAGACAACATTCCCCGTAAGGTACTATGAGACAGACCAGATGGCCGTTGTCCATCACTCCAACTATATCCGGTACTTCGAGATAGCTCGCGACGAAATGATGGTCCAGCTTGGTTTCCCCATCGAAAGGTGTGAGGCCGAACTTGGCGTGATTGTGCCTATCGTCTCAGTGGAATGCCACTTCAAGCATCCCGCCCGCATGGGAGATGTTCTAACGGCTTCGGCCATAGTGGACAAGGTGCCGATGGCAAAAATGCATATCCGTCAGGAAGTTGTGAACCAGGACGGTATGCTTTGCGCCGAAGGCGAGGTTGTCCTTGGATTCCTGGACAAGAAGACCTTCCGGCCCGTACGCTGCCCGGAGGTAATATGTGACCTTTTTGAAAAATTCACTCAAAACGATTAATGATATGCTTCCTCTTGTAATAGGTCATTGGGAGATTATCGCCATTGTTGCGATAATCCTTCTCCTTTTTGGCGGAAAGAAGATTCCGGAACTGATGAAAGGACTTGGAAAAGGCGTGAAGAGTTTCAAGGAAGGGGTGAATGAGGTGGAGAAGGAGATAGACAACGCTTCCTCCGACAATACCAAGGAGAAATAGGGTGGCCGGGAAGGACGTTGAAATGTCCTTCTGGGACCATCTGGAGGCACTGAGAGGTACCATTTGGCGCTCGGTGCTGGGTGTTGCCTTGGCCTCCGTCATCTTCCTCTGCTTCCCAAAGGCCCTTTTCCGGGCTGTCCTCTGGCCCACCCGGCCGGATTTCCCGCTGTACCGTCTTCCGGGCGTGGACTTTTCCATGGACCTTGTGAACATAGAGCTTTCGGCCCAGTTTTTCGTGTACCTGAAAGTGTCGGTGCTGTGCGGCCTTGTGGTGGCCTTCCCTTATGTGGTGTGGGAAATATGGAAGTTTGTGGCGCCGGCCCTGTACGACAACGAGAAAAAGGCGGTTGGGGGAGCATTCTCCATATCTTCCGGCCTTTTTTACCTTGGAGTGGCCGTGGGGTACTTTGTGGTGCTGCCGGTGTGCCTGATGTTCTTTGTGAACTTTTCCGTTAGCGATGCCATCGTGAACACCATATCCCTTAGCTCCTACATGTCCCTTTTCACCTCAATGGTGTTTCTCATTGGGATACTTTTCGAGTTCCCCACAATTATCCTGGCGTTGTCTTCACTTGGCGTCGTGGGCCGCTCGCAGCTGAAATCGTACCGCAAACACGCCTTCGTGGTGGTTCTAATCCTAGCGGCCCTCATTACTCCCAGCGACCCTTTCTCCATGTTTGTGCTGGCCATACCCCTGTATGGCCTCTATGAACTCTCAATACTCCTTTGCAAGCAATGATTTCTGTCAGTAACGTCACCGTTTCCTTCGGGAACTACAATCTTCTTGACTGCGTGAGCTTTCATATAAGCGACGGGGACAAGATAGGCCTGGTGGGCAAAAACGGGGCGGGGAAGAGCACCCTTATGAAACTCATCATAGGGGAGGAAGCCCCCACTTCCGGAAGCATAGAGAAGCCTTCCGGGGTAAGGATAGGCTACCTTCCCCAGATAATGCAGCACCATAAGGGAAAGTCCGTGATTGAGGAGGTCATGACGGTGTTCGACCACCTTAAGGAGATGGAAGCGGAGCTTGAGAAGCTTACGGCCGAACTTGGGGAGAGGACGGACTATGAGTCGGAGGATTATTCGGCCCTCATTGCACGCCTTAACGAGCTCAACGACCGCCTGGCGCTGGAAACAGGGGAGTCCCCTCTGGTACAGGCGAAGAAGGTGCTCTTCGGCCTTGGGTTCAAGGAAGAGGAACTGGAACGCCTCACAGAGACTTTCAGCCAGGGCTGGAACATGCGCATAGAGCTTGCAAAGATCCTGCTTTCAAAGCCGGACGTGCTTCTTCTGGACGAGCCCACCAACCACCTTGACATTGAATCCATCGAGTGGTTCGAGGACTACCTGAAGAGCTTCCGCGGCTCCCTCATGATGGTCTCCCATGACCGCAAGTTCCTGGACAATGTCACTACGCGCACCGTGGAGATACTCCTTGGGCACATTCACGACTATAAAGTCCCTTACAGCCAGTATGTTGTCCTTCGGCAGGAAAGGCTTGCCCAGCAGACGGCCGCCTATGAAAACCAGCAGAGGATGATTGAAAAGACGGAGGATTTCATAAACCGCTTCCGCTATAAGCCCACCAAGAGCAACCAGGTGCAGTCCCGCATCAAGGCCCTTGAGAAGCTGGACAGGATAGAGATAGACGAAACCGAGAATACAACCCTGAGGCTTAAGTTTCCGCCGGCGCAGCGCTCCGGAGACGTTGTGTTCAAGGCCTCCGACATTACCGTAGGCTATCCCGGCAAGGTGGTTTTCCGCCACGCGGACATTGAGATAAAAAGAGGGGAGAAGGTTGCCCTCATAGGCCGAAACGGAGAGGGAAAGACCACCCTCATGAGTGTAATAATGAAAGAGCTCTTCCCGCTTGAAGGCGAGGCCCGCGTGGGGCACGGCGTGAGCATAGGTTATTACGCTCAGAATCAGGAGGATATACTTGACCCTAAGGAAACTGTCTTCGGCACTCTTGACCGAATTGCCGTTGGAGACATAAGAACCAGGCTCAGGGATATCCTGGGGGCCTTTCTGTTTAAAGGAGAGGACATTGACAAGAGGGTGTCCGTACTCAGCGGCGGGGAGAGGGCCAGGCTTGGAATGGCCAAGCTTATGCTGTCGCCATACAATGTCCTGGCACTGGACGAACCCACCAACCACATGGATATCAGGTCAAAAGATGTCCTGAAGCAGGCGCTTAAATCTTTTGACGGTACACTTATTGTTGTGTCCCATGACCGTGATTTCCTGGACGGACTTGTAGACAAACTCTACGAATTCCGTGACGGAAAGGTCACTGAGCACTTGGGGACGGTTGCCGAATTCCTGCAAAAACGGAGGCTGGAGAGCCTCCAGGAGCTGGAAAGGCATATTCCGCAAAAGGTTCAGGCCCCCGAAGTCCAGAAGGAGGGAAGTGCGGAATTCAGGAAGATGAAGGCCTTCTCCAAAGAGGAAAAGAAGCTTAAGAACCGGATCGACTACCTGGAGAAACAGATTTCGGCACACGAAGAAAAGATGGCCGAAATAGAGAAAATCCTTGCAAATCCGGGAAATAATGACGATATTTTGGAGCTCACAAGGGATTACCTTGAGCATAAGCGTACAATGGAAGAGGAGACCCAGGAATGGACAACGCTTATGGAACAGATGGAAAACCTGTAATTTTATAGAATATGAAAGCGCTGATTAACAAAATCTTGTTTCTTGTTACCGCAAGTGTCGCTTTAGTATTTGCGGTGCCTAGTACCGCCTATGCCCAGTACACATCCCAGCTGGAAGAGAAGGCTATTCCGGTAGGGGATTTCACCGGCATTGAAGTCACCGACGATTTTGAGATTACACTCACAAACGGTCCCTGCCAGGCCAAGGTTACGCTGGACAAGATGTTGTCTCCTTATGTCCAGGTATATGTCCGCGGCAAGGTGCTTCACATTGAATACGACTCCAAATCCGTTCCCAAGGACGTCAGAAAGCTATACAAGGGCAGGAATGCCCCCAAGCCTGTTTTCAGGGCCAATGTCTCTCTCCCGGAACTCCAGTCTGTGGTTCTTGGCGGGAATGCCACGCTAAACTGCGCCGATGTCATGGAAAGCAAGCTCTCTACGGACATCGAAGTCCTGGACAAGGCCCAGCTCAAGAACCTTAACGTAAAGGCTGGATCGGCCAGTGTAAGCCTCAGGAAGTCGGCCCAGGCTGCCATTTCCGTGGATGCTGTTAACAAGGCCGAATTCAAGACCGAGGGCAACTCCAACCTCAAGGTCACGGTGAAGGCCCATGATTTTGTCTCAAGTTCCGCAGGATCCTCTGAGCTTGCCGCCACGGTTACCACCGAAAATGCAACTGTCTCTGGTGCAGGAAGTTCCAAGGCGGCTGTCACTTTTAACGGTGAAAAGGCCGTGATTTCCCTTACAGGCACGTCCGAACTCAATCTCTCGGGTAAGGGCAAGGTCCTTTCCGTACATGCGGAAAAGTCTTCAGACCTTGAAGCCGCATCCTTCGACACCAAGGCCGCCGATGTTTCCCTGAGCGGCTCCGTCAAGGCCAACATTACGGTTTCGGAAGTCCTTGATGCCACCCTCACAGGCGGCAGCGCGCTCTATTACACCGGAAATCCGGTATTCAAGATTGGAAAGATAGTGAAGTCAACCCTCGCCCCTTACGGCTCTTCAAACAAATAGGATGATATACGACTCCCATATGGATACTCCTTCCCAGCTGCTTCGGCTGAGGAATGTGGAAACAGACAACAAATACGGCCACGTAGACTTCCCCAAGCTTAAAAGAGGGGGAGTGGACGGGGCCTTTTTCGCTCTTTATACGCCTCCCCAGATGGCTCCGGACGCCGCCACGCGCTATGCCTTGGAGATGCTGAGCGCAACCTACGACATCGCAGACCGCAACCCGGACATCGCCGCAATCACTTTTTCTCCTGCAGAAGCTGCCAAAAACCGTGAAGACGGCATCATCTCGCTGTTCATCGGCATGGAAAACGGCTCTCCAATCCAGGAAAACCTGTCCCTTCTCAGGACTTTCTACAGGCTGGGCGTGAGTTATGTCACCCTAACCCATAACGGAGACAATGCAATAGCGGACGCCGCATCCGAAGGGAAAAAGTGGAACGGGCTCAGCCCCTTCGGCCGGGAGGTAGTGAAGGAAATGAACAAGCTTGGGATGATGATAGACCTATCGCACGCCTCCGACAAGACTTTCTGGGACTGCATGGAGTTTTCCAAGGCTCCCATCATCGCTTCCCATTCGTGCTGCCGCAGTCTCTGTGACCACAGGCGCAACCTTACAGACGATATGCTCAAGGCACTGGGGGAGAAAGACGGATATGTTGGAATCAATTTCTATCCTGCTTTCATAAGCAGCCGTTTTGGAGAGGATCCCGCGGAGGCCGCCCTTCTTGACAAGGCCGAAGAAGTGGACCAGTATTGGAGGAAATGCCCATCAGATCCTGAGCGCACGGAAGCCTGGCACAAGATGCAGGATTCCCTCCTTGAAATATGGCGTCCGGGGGTGAGCGATGTAGTAGATCATATAGACTATGCGGTGAAGCTTGCGGGCATAGACCACGTTGGACTTGGCTCCGATTTCGATGGAATCTGCGTTGGCCCCAAGGGTCTGGAAGACGTGTCCAAGATAGGTGCGGTAGCCACCGAAATGAGCCGCAGAGGGTACTCCAAAACCGATGTCGACAAGGTTTGCGGGCAAAACCTCATGGATGTGTGGCAAAGAGTCATAAATTGCTCTGAATTAGAGCGTTAGGATAAAAAGTAACAAAAGAGTTAGATTAAATAACTCTTTTGTTACTTTTATTATGTATCAGCACTATAGCTGATTTTCTATGTAAAGCCTCAGGAAGTTGAGTGCAGAGGCCGCGAAACGCTCTATGTTGCGTGCGCGGTCGTTTTTATATAGGTATGTCACGGTGCGTGTACCCCTTGGTCCGCTCACTCCAATCCATACTGTTCCGCCGGGATTCTTCCCGTCTCCGTCTTTGTCGGCAAGGCCGGTGGTGGCAACGGAATAAGTGCTTCCGGTAAGCCGGCGGACACCTTCGGCCATGGCGGCCGCAACCTCGGAACTCACCACTCCGTTTTCCTCAATTATGCTGGACGGAACTCCCAGCACTTTCTCCTTTACGGAGATTGCGTAGGAGGTGACAGATCCAAGGAAGTAGGCCGAAGATCCGGAAACGGAGGTTAAGAGATG
>JAFVDC010000013.1 GCA_017478685.1 Bacteroidales bacterium
CGGGTGCACCTGCAGGTGCACCCGACTTTGTATAATCAGCGCTTAATCAAGCACTTACGCGCCAGCCGCTATTGAAGGAGCGCCGTAGCCTTATCTACATCGGCGGAATCTACCACAAGCGAGATGGAGAGCTCTTCCCCGCCCTGGGCCGAAGCTATGATATTGATGCCGGCCTCTCCCATTTTGCCGAAAATTGCGGCCGATGTGCCGGGAAGGTTCCTCATGCGGCTGCCGAACACCGTCACGATGCCAACCTGCTGATTGGCAACGACAACATCGTCAAGAGGCAGCAGGGGGTTATCCTTGAAAAGACCTTGGACAGCGTTTACGGCGCGGTCCTTCTCCGAACTTTTCACAGCAAATGAAATGCTGTACTCGGATGAAGTCTGGGCAATGAAACGGACATTGACACCTGCGCCGGCAAGGGTGGAGAAAATGGCTCCGGACATGCCTACACGGCCAAGAAGGCCGGTACCATATACGGTAATGAGGTCCAGGTCTTTATCTGAGATGACGGCGGTACCGTGGGAAGACTCCCCGGAGATGAGGGTGCCGCCGAATGAAGAATCCGTAATATCCTTGACCACAATTGGAATCCCCGCATTTTTGGCTGGCCACACTGCCGATGACGCGAACGGGGCGTGCTCCTTGGAGCAGTAGTGGGCGGCTTCGTCGTAGGTCATGGTAGTTTCCCGGCCCATGCCCTTGCCATCCACATAGAATTCGATGGATTCGGCATCAAGGGTGGCGCCTATAAGGGAAGCCATGAGATGTGCTCCGTCCTTCCCCACCCTTACCACATAGCCTGTGGTGAGCCTGCCGTAACCGCCGGAGATGATTTGGCCGGGAGTGCAGCGCAGCCGGATCTGGGCCTGAGACTGCGCCCAGTCAAAATGCTGGGAGCTTCGGCATATCATTAGTTCCGTTCCGTCCACGATGCTTCCGCCGGCTTTTGAACAAACGGCCTCTGCGCAAAGGCGTGAGCACTTGGCCATTACATAGTCCTCGATGGCCGTGCGGTCTGTCTGGACATACATGGCCTCACGGAGATAACCTGCCACGGTATCAAGGATGGAATCCACCTTCTCCAGGTATGCGGGAGAATCTGCTAGGGAATAAAAGTACTCCCTGATGGCTTTGATCTGCGACTGGGCACTCTTTTTATGGTCAATGGTTGTGCCGATTGCCTCTGAGAAAAGATCCTCGATGGCGTGCTCCGGGCGGATGACTGCAATGGAATCCCCGTCACAGAGGGCGGCGATTTCACTGATATAATTCTTCTTGAGATAGAAAGACCTTACTATCATGACTGAATTATTTGGTATAACGTTTTTCCAGTTCTTCCCAGTTCAGGATACTCCAGAGGCCCTCCATATAAGCGGGCCTGCGGTTCTGATAATCAAGGTAATAGGCGTGTTCCCAAACATCAAAGGTGAGGATGGGTTTGAGGCCGCGGGTGACGGGGTTTCCGGCACCGGACTCCTGGGTTATGTGAAGGGTGCCGTCTGCGGCGGCGCCAAGCCACACCCAGCCGCTTCCGAAAAGGGAGCCACCTGCTGCGGCAAAGGCCTTCTTGAATTCATCGAAACTCCCCCACTGCTCCTCTATCCGGGCGGCAAGCCTGCCGACGGGAACGTTACCCTCCTTAGGGGCGCGGAACTGCAGGAAATAGAGGTTGTGGTTGAGGATCTGGCCGGCATTGTTGAATACGCCACCCGTAGATTCCTTCACGATATCCTCCAGCGCAAGGTTCTCCCACGGAGTGCCCGGAATAAGGGAATTGAGGTTGTTTACATAGGTTTGCAGGTGCTTTCCATGATGGAAACCTCTTGTGGCAGCGCTGATTACGGGCTCCAGCGCATTGGGAGCATAAGGAAGCTGAATTAGTGTGAAGGACATAACAGGGTGTTTTTGATTCTTACAAATATAAGGAAAAAAAGCTATATTTGCACGTTAAAACAGCAAAATCATGATCAAGTCCATGACCGGCTACGGCAAGGCCGAAGTTTCGCTTGAGGGCGGAAAACTCACTATAGAGATACGCTCGCTCAATGCAAAAAGTGCCGACGTCAACATAAAATCCACCCTTCTCCCCAAGGACAAAGACCTCATAGTGAGGAAGATGCTCTCGGACTCCCTCATTCGCGGCACCATAGACATGTTCCTTACCTGGGAAGTCGGCGCAGAAGCCGGAGGCCATGAAATCAACCAGGATGTCTTCCACAGCTACTGGCGCAGCATAGTAAAGGCCATGGATGCCGAAACCGTTTTCACCAAAACTTTCCTCAAGGATCCCGGCGTAGGAAGCATCCTTGCCAGCAGCATCATCCGCCTCCCGGACGTAGTGGACACAAAGAAGGCCGATGTCATAACTCCTGAAAACTGGCCCCTGGTGGAAGCCGGAATCAAGGAGGCCATAGAGAAAATATGCACCTACAGGGACATTGAAGGCAAGGCCCTCTATGCCGATGTCACTTCCCGCGTAAACAACATCCTGTCCCTGTACAACCAGGTTGAAGCACTTGAAGGAGAACGCATTGAAGCCGTAAAGGAGAAACTCTCCAAAGCCCTTTCGGACCTTCAGGCCAAAGCCGACCCTTCCCGCTTTGAGCAGGAACTCATCTTCTACCTCGAGAAATACGACATCAACGAGGAAAAGGTGCGCCTGAGGCAGCACTGCAAGTATTTCATGGAGGTTATAGACTCCGAGCCCTGCCCCGGCAAGAAACTCGGGTTCATCATCCAGGAGATGGGAAGGGAGATAAACACCACCGGTTCCAAGGCAAATCACGCCGGAATCCAGCAGTTGGTTGTGAAAATGAAGGACGAACTTGAAAAAATTCGTGAACAATCCATGAATATTTTGTAGGTTTTTATTTCTGTAACTGCTTAACCCACAACATATTACGCTTTCCGCCGCGGGAAACGTTTCTTTCAGCCTCTGTAAGCGCCTGTAAATCAGGAAATTACAGAGGTTTTAAAATGAAACGTTTCATGTAGGGAATCCATTTTTTTCTTCATTCCTTTGCCTAAAACATGAAAAAGGGATGAAGAAACTGCTCTTATACGCATTCTCGGCCGCCCTCCTGTTGCTGCTGGCACAGGCAGAGGCCACCGCACAAAAATTTGCATTGGGAACCAATGCAGCAGACTGGCTGTCGCTTGGGACAATCAACGCCGACGCCTCATTTGCGCTGTCCCAGCACGTGTCGCTGCACGCCGGCGCAGAGTTCAACCCCTGGACCTACAAGGCCGGAAGCAAGGAATCACAGTTTGAAGCCCGCCAGAACTCATACTGGGGCGGCGCACGCTGGTGGCCATGGCACGTGTACTCCGGCTGGTGGGCAGGAGGCGACGCCCGCTACTCCGTATATAATATAGGCGGCATCCGCGGCCGCGAAACCGAGGAAGGAGACGCCTGGGGCATGGGAGCGTACGGAGGCTACTCCATAATGCTCAACGAGTGGTGGAACCTGGACCTTGGCATAGGGTTCTGGGGCGGATACAAGGAGTATGTCCGCTACGCATGCCCGCTTTGCGGCGTAAGGCTTGAGGAGGGCGGAAAACCCTTTATCCTGCCGGATGCCAGAATAGCCATCCTCCTTATCTTCTAAAAGGGCCGGATATGGGAAAGAGACTGTTATGCCTTGCCGCTTTGATTCTGGCCATCCTGGCCGGCGGCTGTGGCGGGCCCGGCAAAATCCAAAACCTTCAGACTCAGAAGCTTTCGGCAAGCCTCGCCCTCTCCAGGGGGGAACTGGCCGAAGAGCGCCGGGTAATTGCTTCGGCTCCGCGGGACACAATTACCGTAACCGGGGAAAACGGGGAGACGCTCCTACTCATGAAAGCCGTGAGGGACGACGATTCCGGGGAAATGGTGGCGCACGACGTGATTGACGCCGCAGTTGTCACCGCCCGCTTCAGGAACGTCGCAGAAAGGCACGGAAGGGTGGACCTTCGCTTTGAGGTGATAGTTCCCGCGGAGATGATAGACAAAAAATGGCAGCTCCAGTTCAACCCGGACATGTTCATCCTTGAAGACAGCATAAGGCTGGAGCCCGTGATAATAACGGGAAGCGACTTCAGGTCCAGGCAACTAAGGGGCTACGAGCTCTACGACAAATACCTCAGGTCCATCATTACGGACACCACCGCCTTCATAGACTGGCGCAACCTCAACATCTGGATCGCCCGGAACATGCCGGAGCTGTACAGGTTCAGAACAGACTCCTCGTTTGTCAGCGAAGATGACTTCCATTCCCTCTTCGGCCCCACGGAGGCCGATGCCATAAGGCACTATACCCTCTGGCACAGAAGACATTACCACGAAAAGAAATGGGACATGAGGGGGCGGAAATTCAAGGAATAGGTCAAAGCCCCGATCAAGACGGAAGGGATCAGGCTTGACACTGTCCTCAGGGACATCGAGGGGAACTTCGTGTACCAGTACACCCAAAGCATTCAGACAAGGCCGAAGCTCAGGAAGGTGGACATAGTCCTTTCCGGGGACATCTTCGAGCAGGAGAAGCATCTTTACACGATGCCGCGGAGCGAACCACTCACCTTCTACATCAGTTCCCTTTCGGCCTTTGTGGACACAAGGGAGAGATACCTGACCCGTGTTCTGGAAAGGAAGGCGGCGGCAAATACCGCCTGCTGGGTGGATTTTACCAGCGGAAGCAGCGAGATAGACCTTTCGCTCTCGCACAATGGAACCGAGATACGCCGCATCAAGGGAAACATGGTGGAGCTCCTTGAAAACACCGCATTCGACCTTGACAGCATAGTGATTTCGGCTTCGGCCTCCCCTGAAGGAGCCCTCAAGGCAAACAACATCCTTGCCGAAAGACGAGCCGCATCGGTGGCGGCTTACTTCGACTCCTACATACGCCACTGGAAGGATTCCGTAGGGAGGAACTCGTTCTCCGTGAGCGTAGACGACGGCGGCCGGGAACGCATTGGCCGAAGCGCCGACAATTCACCCTCCATTCCCTTCCTATCCCGCTCCAGCGGCGAAAACTGGTCCTATCTGGGCATCCTCGTGGATGAGGATACGGTGATGACCGCGGGAGACAAGTTCTCCTTCATCCGTCACCTGGAGACCGCCGATGCAGACGAGCGGGAAAAGGGGATGCAGACCGAACCCTGGTACAGGTACATGAGAGAAAACCTGTATCCTAAGCTTCGCACGGTGAGATTCGACTTCTATCTTCACAGGAAGGGCATGGTAAAGGACACCGTACACACTACGGAGCTGGACACCCTCTACATGAGGGGCGTGAGGCTCCTTCAGGAAAGGGAGTACGAAAAGGCCCTCACGATACTTCGGGACTACCGGGACTACAACACGGCAATCGCCTATGTGTCAATGGACTACAATGCTTCGGCCATGGCCATCCTGCATGAACTTACAAGGACGCCGCAGGTCAGTTACATGCTGGCGCTTCTCTACGCCAGGGCCGGAGACGACGGGAAGGCGGTGGAAAACTACCTCCGTTCCTGCAGGGAAGACCGCTCCTATGTGTTCCGCGGGAACCTTGACCCGGAGCTATATGTCCTGATTCAAAGATACGGGCTCAACAAGGAAGAAGACAACCCTATTTATTAACCTTTAATACTTTATTTCAATGAAAAAGCCATTATTTACCGTTTTCGTGGCGCTTGCCGCCACCCTGGCATCCTGCAGCAAGAGCTCCCCTTCTCCTGAAGCCGCCTCAGGGCCAGTTCCCGACGCCTCCCTCACCGTCAATATCGGCATGGAGGAGAAAGACACCAAGGCCCCAACATCCATGGTAAAAGACTACCAGATCAACAAGGTGCAAGTGTTTGTCTTTGATAATACCAGCAAACTGGAGACATCCTACTATGAAGGCAGCCTTTCGAAAAACATCACTCACAGCGTAAAAATCGCGACTTTCACTGGAGTAAAGACGGTGTACGTTCTGGTCAACCATGACCGTATCACAAAGTTTAAGCCTCACACTACCACCATTGCTAATTTTGAGGCCGAACTCACAGACCTTTCAATGAACACTCCGTCTTCTCTGGTAATGTCTGGAAAGAACACCGTTAATGTAGGAAAATACGGCAACAACGGATCCGCTGGAACTGAAGATGACATCCATAGCGTAAATGTTTATGTCAAGAGACTGTCATCAATGGTCATATTAGAGAAAATCAAGGTGGATTTCTCAGGTACGGACCTCGAGGGTGGGACATTCTCCGTAAAGCAGATTTACCTGAAAAATGTAGTCGGGAAGGCAAGACTCGGTGTTGACGGAGTCACTGATACACCAGGGTCCACGGCCCTTCCTCTTGCCATTGATAACACCACTCATGCCAATCCCGACAACTGGTACAACAAAATAACCCTTCAGACTTCCGGAGCGCCATCCGTAACTTTTGAAAATGACATGAGCGTAAATTGTAGTGTGGATGGGACCGAAACTTCTCTTGGACGTCATCTGTTTGCATATCCAAACAAAACCGATGCAGACTCACACAACAACACCTTCGACCAAAGACATACCCGGCTTGTCATCAAGGCCCATGTAAAATCTGCGACCGGGTACAGTGACTTTGACGGAGACACTTACTATGTCTTCGACCTTCCCAAACTTGTTGCCAATAACATCTATCGCGTCAAGTCCATTAAACTTACCATGTTAGGCAAGGACAATGACAACAGCGACGAAGACATCCAGGCAGGTAAAATCCAGCCTGTCATAACGGTATCCCCTTGGATAGACACTACCGAACTTACCTATGACTTCTAGAACTCTAAGGGGCGGAAGGACACTTCTTCTTCTTGCCATCGGCCTTACCCTTTCCTCCTGCCGGTCTGCCGTGCTGGAGGACAGGTTCATGTGCCCGAGTTTCCTCTTTTTCGACGTTGCCGAAGCCAACCGCTATCCCCAATATCAGGACGTTTTCACAACGGTCTTCGCCCACCCTGAAGGAAGGCTCATAGATGAAGCCGGAACCACAGTGGAGTATATGGAGAACGAGC
>JAFVDC010000153.1 GCA_017478685.1 Bacteroidales bacterium
CTGGGCACATTCCAGCATAAGCCATGAGGTCTCGATGTCGTGACCATAGGATACCGCCCCGGGAAGCACGCTCCAGTCCCTGTGGAAGTACAGCTGAAGGTGGGAGTCCTCCCCCATCACCTTGTAACACACAATGTGAAGGAGTTTTTCCACAGCCTCTTTCAGCGAGGGATGAGGCCACACCTTGTACAGGTTGGCATAGGCTTCCAGGATATGGAGGTGGGAGTTCATGGTTTTGTCGGCGTTGATGTCATGGGCCGAAAGCGACATGTCCGGGAGCGGAGAGAAATCCCTCGCGAGTGCCTCCGTGTAGCCACCGTAGATAACATCGGCAAACCTTTCCTCAACCACTTTGAAAAGGCCGATTGCAGCCTGCGCGGCTTCCTCGTCTTTGGAGGCCAGCGCCAGTTCCGACAATCCGTAAATCGCAAACCCCTGGGAATAAAGTTGTTTCTTGTCTTCCAGCGGCTCTCCGGAGGCCGATACACTCCAGTACACCCCTCCGTTTTCCTTGTCAAAGAAGTTACGCAGGAACCAGTCTTTGGCCCACACTGCAGCCTCCAGGTATTCCTCCTTGCCAAGGGCTCTGTATGCCGAAGCAAAGGCCCAGATGATACGCGCATTAAGGATCACTCCCCTGGGGGCATCCTTCAGCACTTCCCCATCGGCCGAAACTTCTCCGTAGAAGCCGCCCTTGGGGTCTTTAAGTTTAAGCCAGTACGGGAGAATGTTCTCCGAAAGGTTCTCCCGTAGCTGTTTAGTAGTTGTGTTCATCATTTCAATATGAGATTCTTCGACTTCGCCCTTCGGGCTACGCTCAGAATGACAAAAGAACTAAATATTGGGGGTTTCCCAGACTTTTGTTTCGGTGCAATTAACCATTACGCCAAGGCCGCCGCAGGAGATGCGGAAGTCCCCTTTTTCAAGGCGCCAGCGGCCGTCGGCACCAACAAAAGCCAGGGCCGATGCCGGAAGTTCAAACTCCACGGTCTTTGTTTCTCCGGGCTCAAGGGCCACTTTCTCGAAGCCGCGAAGGCGCTTGACATCAGGGATGAGCGATGCAACAAGGTCAGAGCTGTAAAGAAGCACGGCCTCCTTGCCGGTGCGGTCTCCAACGTTCTTCACGTCTACGGTGACTTTCAGGACATCTGATGCTGTAAAATGAGATTCTTCGCTTCGCTCAGAATGACAACGTAAATTGCTGTACTCAAACTTAGTATAGCTGAGGCCGAAACCGAAGGGCCACTGGACGTCCATGACAGCGTCGTAGTTGTAGGAGCCTTCCATGGTTTCACGGTGCTCGGAAACCTTGTAGTCGTAGGTGTGCAGCGCGTTGATGTGCTTGGAGTAGGTGAAGGGAAGCTTTCCGGAGAAATTCTCGTCGCCGGAAAGAAGTGCCGCAAGGGCGTCTCCTCCGAAGTTGGAGGGCAGCATAACATCGACAACGGCCTTTGCAAGGGGCTCGATGTCCCCGATGAGGCGGGGACGGCCCTCGTTAAGTACCAGCACCACCGGCTTTCCTGCGGCGGCAACGGCCTTTACAAGTTCCTTCTGGTTTGCCGAAAGGTTGAGGTCGTCCATGTTGCCTGGAGTCTCGCAGTAGGAGTTTTCACCAATGCAGCACACGACAACATCGGCCCTGCGGGCGGCGTTCACAACTTCCGGGAGGCCTTTGACGACATCCGTCTGCCAGTTGTCGCCCTCATACACTACGCCGGGAACATAGTTCACCTTGCCGGGGAACCTCTTCTCCAGGGCTTCCTTGATGGTGTTGTACTGAGGCACATAGTCGTCGGCCGAACCCTGCCAGGTGTAGCTCCAACCGCCGTTGAGGGTGCGGAGGGAGTTGGCGTTGGGGCCGCATACAAGGATGCGCTCCGTTCCCTTCAAAGGAAGGATGCCGTCGTTCTTGAGAAGGACCTCGGACTCCAGGGCTGCCCTGTAAGACTCCCGGGCAAACCTCTCCGAAGCAAACTCCGGATACGAGTGCTCCCAGACCGGATTGTCAAACAGGCCCAGGCGCACCTTCAGGCGAAGCACGCGGCGAACGGCGTCGTCAAGGCGCTCCTTAGAAATGAGCCCTTCATTTACGGCCTCAATGATTGCGGTGCAGCACTCGGGGCTGTACGGGTCCATGATCATGTCTATGCCGGCATTGATGCCCATCGCCACAGCCTCTTTCTTGTCTGCGGCAACGTGGTCGCGCTGGAAGAGGTTGTCAATGTCGGCCCAGTCCGTTACAAACATGCCGTCCCATCCAAGTTCCTCCTTCACCCAGCCGCTCAGGAGCACTGCGTTGGCATGGGTGGGGATGCCGTTGACGGAGGCCGAATTCACCATGGCGGTGAGGGCGCCTGCGCGGAAGCACTCCAGGAACGGAGCGAAGAACTTCTCCCTGAGGTCGTTTTCGGCAATGATGGCCGGAGTGCGGTCCTTGCCGGTTACAGGCACGCCGTAGCCCATGAAGTGCTTTATGGAAACGGCAACATGCTCAAGGTCAATGTGATTGGGATCTTCTCCCTGAAGGGCAAGGGTCTCCTCGCGGGCCATTTCGGCCTGGAGGTAAGGATCCTCGCCGAAACTTTCCCAAATGCGGGGCCAGCGGGGGTCGCGGCCAAGGTCCATTACCGGTGAGAACACCCACGGAACGCCCGCTGCACGGGTTTCATAAGCCATGGCGTGGCCCATCTGGCGGGCATACTCACGGTTGAAGGTGGCAGCAAGGTTTATCTCCTGGGGATACAGGGAGCCTTCCGAAAGATAGGATGCCCCGTGAATCATGTCAAGTCCGTAAATGCAGGGGATGCCTATTGCCTCCATTGATTTTTCCTGGATCTGACGCACCATCTCTGCGGTTTCGGCCCTGGGGTGAGCCTTGTCGTGCATTACATTGAGGATGGAGCCCACCTTGTATTCACCTATGATCTTGTCAAGTTTGGCGGGGTCAAGGGCCTCGCGGGTTTCGTCCTCAAGGACGGAGATGTTAAGCTGCACAAGCTGCCCGGCCTTCTCTTCAAGGCTCATTCCGGAGAGAACCTTCTCTACTTTTGCCTCAATGGCTTTGTCCTGGGGAATTGCCCTCTGGGCCTTGGGAGAGCCACAGGCGGCGGCACAAAGTGCTGCGCTAATCATGATCAACGATTTTTTCATATATCAATTCTATTATTTGTCAAAGCCTCACTTCCACATCCTTGGTTCCGTCATACTCCACGGAGGCCACGCCTTCGGCATCCGGATCCCAGGCAAAAGGATGGGACTCCGAGCACACCGCTATCCTGAACCTGCGGTCACGGACCATTCCGGGGAAACTTCCATCGCGCTTCCTGATGGTGAGTTTCCTTTCCCCGTCATTCCAGTCGAAGGCAATCTTGGAGCACTCTCCCCTCTCATAGCCGTAGGTAAGGCCATCGTCCTCGTAGAGGGTAAAGGAGGCATCGGCCCCGGCGTAAACCACAATGAGAAGGTCTTCCGGGCGTTTTTCGCCGGTCCACTCAATCTCCGGGCCCACAGGGATTATGCTTCCGCCACGCACATACAGCGGCATGCGGCTGTAGGGGGCGTCTACGGTAATTCTGCCCTCAGGCATGACGGCGCCGGTATAGAAGTCGTACCAAGTCCCTTCCGGGAAGTAGACGCTGCGGCTTCTGGCCTTGTACTCATACACCGGGCAGGGCATGAGGGCCGGGCCGAAGAGCCACTGGTCGCTGAGGTCTGAAACCTCCGGATCACCGGGGTAATCCATGGCAAGGCCCCTCATCATGGTATAGCCGTCGTAATTCACGGCACCGGCAAGGGAATAGATATAAGGCATGAGCCTGTAGCGGGGGCGCATGTACCAGAGTATGCTCTCATAGGCCTCGGAGCCTTCCGGAGCAATATTCCAGAGTTCTCTCCGGGGCCACTGGCCGTGAGCGCGGAACAGCGGCACAAAGGCGCCGAACTGGTGCCAGCGGGTCTGGAGTTCCTGCCATTCGGCCTCACCGGCCTTGGAGTGGAACTTACTCATTACGGAGAATCCGCCAATGTCCATGCCCCAGAACGGGAGGCCGCTCATGGAGTAGCCAAGACCTGCGGCCATCTGCATCCTCATGTCGGTCCAGGAGGTGCCGATGTCTCCGCTCCATGTGGCCGTGGAGTAGCGCTGAAGGCCGGAAAAGCCGTTTCTGGTAAGGAGGAATACGCGTTTGTCGGGGTCCACTCCACGCTGGCCTTCATAGATGGCCTGGGCGTTTACAAGGGCGTAGGCGTTGAAATACTCGGTGGCAGAGCCAAGGGCGTTAGGCGTAAGCAGCCACTTCATGTAGTCCAGCGGCAGGCAGTCCCTGAGGTTGGGCTCGGAGGCGTCCATCCACCAGGCATCTATCTTCCGGCCGAAACGGGTGTATAGGGACTCGTCCATCAGCCTCCAGAACATCTTTCGGCCACCATCTGCGTAGGCGTCGTAGAAAGACTGGAGATGGCCAAGCCAGTCACGAAGGCTGTCGGCCTCCGGATGGGTATATGCATAACCGGCCTCTTTGAGTTCCTTGTAATGGTCTGTGTTGGTGTAGAACTTGGGCCAGACGGAAATCATGAAACGGCCGTGCATTGCGTGTACGGAGTCAAGCATGGCCTCGGGGGCCGGATAGCGGGTGCTGTCAAACTCATGGCTTCCCCACTGGTCGTCTTCCCAGTACTGCCAGTCCTGGACAATATTGTCTACGGGAATGTGGCGGCGACGGAGCTCCCGGAGAGCCTCCA
>JAFVDC010000154.1 GCA_017478685.1 Bacteroidales bacterium
GGCCGCTGAGCATCACCTCAACATCGTCTGAGCGGTATGTTGCGCGAAGACGCTCCGTAAAGCCAAGGCTGCGGGTGGTGTTGTCAAGGAAGTCCGTGGCCCACGCGGAATTCATCTTGCCGGATTCGTCAAAATAGTTGCCGTGGAAGGCATCATATGAGAACTCCGCCTTTGACTCGTCGTAGTAAGGGCTCATGTCCAGGGACGCTGCGCCGATAAAGCTTCCGCTCTTGGAATAAGTGAGGCGCAGCATGTTGGAGATGGAGAAGTTTGACTTTGCGATGGGGGCGTTTACCATGAAGCGGATGTTGCCGTTGAAGGAGTCACGGCCATTAACAGGCAGAGAGAACGTGCGGCCCGCGGTGTCGTACCAGATTGCGCTCACAATGGGATTCTGGGTATAGTTTCCCTCAACATGCAGGCGCATTGTGAAGAAGGTCTTCTTGTTGGAGTACTCAAGGTCACTGCGCAGCCCGTGATTGAAATACGGGGTAAGGTATGGATTACCAAGAGATACTGCAAGAGGGTTGGTATTGTCTGCCACCGGCATGAGCTGGGAAGTGGACGGCTGGGATGAACGCCCGAAGTAGAACAGGCGTACATTGGAATTCTCAGTGAAGTCGTAGAACAGCATGGCGCGCGGAGCCACGTTCCAGATTACTCCGGGCTTGTACTCGCGGTCGTTGGTCTTGTTGTAGGTATCGGTAGGAATGACGCCTGCACCAAGTTGTGCGCGCAGTTTGTCGTTTTGGTACATGAACGCCAGGCCGATATTATGAGTGAGCGACCTATTCAGAATACTGTTGGAATAAGTTTCGTCCTTGGTTTCTCCGGGCATGAGGTATTTCATGGGGTCCGAAGCAGCCCTCAGGGCATCCAGGGTGGCGAATTCCGACACATACTCATAGGGATTGGCGCTGTTGAAGACATCCTTCACGGAAGTGGACTGGTTGAAGTTGATGTTGTAACTTCCTTCCATGTAGAAGTTGCCGCCAAGAGGCTCCGTATAAACCAGCCGGCCTCCCACTGCGCGGGTGCGGGACTCCTGGGCGATACGCTGGTTCACGAAGGTGCTGCCGGTGGGATCCACGCTTTCATCTGCCCCAAACAGCGTATTTGTAATGGACTGGTTGTAGCCTCCGAGGGTATTGTTGGAGATGTTCCAGTTCACGTTGAGGGATATTGTCCGGCCCGGAATGCCCAGCCTCTGGCGGAGGAGGGCCCATCCCCTGGTCTGCCAGTTTTTGTTGGCGCCGGAGTTATTGGTGTAACCGCTGTTGGTTCGGCCGATTGACCCGTCAAGGCCTTGCGTGCGGGTGTCGAACAGGGACTGCTGCAGGTAATTTCCCCTGCCGAAGTTAAACTGGGGCTCGATGAGGAGCGAGGTGTTTTCCGAGAACTTGTGCTCCATCCTTATGCCGAAGCGGTGACCGTCCGTGAAACGGTTGCTGAAGCCGTCCGTGGAAGAGATGAGGGTGGTGCCGTCCGTGCGGTAAGTCTCCTTGTAGGTTTCTTCCAGCACATCCGTTATGGTGCCGTTGTAGAGGTAGTTGGCGCCCAGTTCCATCTTCTTGTCAAAGAGGTCGAAAACGCCGTTGGCGCCGCCCATCCAGGAGGTGATGATGCCGTTGGAGTTGCCCCATCCACCGCCGCCGCGGCCCATTCCGCCGCCACCTCCCATCATGGAGTTCATCATGGAGCCTGCAAGGTCATTGAATCCGCGGTTGTTGGTGTTGTTGGCGTTTGCGATCACGCTTATCTGGCTGTCTTCGGCAAAACGGCCGCCCATGAAGGCTCCCTGCCAGCGGATATGGTCCGCTACGGGAGTATACTGGCCAGACGAAGGGAGGTCATAGCCGCCACCGGCCATGGCATTACCAAATACGCCGTTCATCATGCCGGGCTTGACACTGAGGTCGATGACGGTTTCATCCTCGCCGTCGTCTATTCCGGTGAATTCGGCCTGCTCACTCTTCTTTTTCACCACCTTCACCTTGTCTACAAGCTTGGCGGGGATGTTCTTGGATGCGAGCTGAGGGTCGTCCAGGAAGAAGGTTTTGCCGCCGATGGTGATTTTGGTGATGGTTTCTCCGTTGGCGGTGATGGTGCCGTTTTCATCCACCTCCACGCCCGGAAGCTTCTTCAGGAGGTCTTCCAGGACGTTGTCATCTGAAATCTTATATGATGATGCATTATACTCTATGGTATCCTTCTTCACTATGATGGGATTGCCCGTTGCCGAAACCGACGCAGCGTCAAGGGCCTGGGCGTCAAGCTCCATCTTGATGGTGCCAAGGTCGGTGTCGGCCTTGACTTCCACCTCTTTCTCATAGGTGACGTAGCCCATTATTTCGGCCTTGAGGGTATACTTCCCGGCACGGACTTTCTCCACCACGCCGTTTCCGTCGCTGTCCGTGAGGGCGTATTTCACCTGCCCCTTTTCCGGGGTGGCCGAAACTGTGGCAAACCCTACTGGCTCACCGTTTGACGCATCCTGAAGTTTCAGGGTGATTTTGTAATTCTGGGCAAAGAGGGTCCCTGCCACCAAAAGAGCTGTCACAGCAGCTATCAACCTTCTAACCATAAGTTTACAATACACGTTCCGGGTTTTCTTTCAAAAACTGTGCCCAGCCGCCTTTACCTTTGGCGGATTTTAGTGGCGAAGTTGTTTCATAGTGGTGGCAAAGGGCAATTGCGAGGGCGTCGGTTGCATCCAGATGCCGTGATTCAAGTTTTACGTCAAGGGTTTTTTCCAGCATCATCTGCACCTGCTCCTTGGAAGCGGCGCCGTTTCCCACAATGGCTTCCTTGGCCTTTCTGGGGGCGTATTCCGTAACGGACTGCACGCCGTATTCCAGAGCGGCAATCATGGCTGCTCCCTGGGCGCGGCCAAGCTTCAGGATCACCTGCGCGTTCTTGCCGTAGAACGGGGACTCAATGGCAAGTTCCGTGGGGCCATAACTTTTGCAAACCTCTGAAATGCAGTCGTAGATGGCCTTGAGCTTCACATAGGCATCCTTTTCCTTGCGGATATCCAGGACACCCATGTCCACGTACTCGGCCTTTTTGCCTACGCTTTTGATTACGCCGAACCCCAGCAGCTGGGTGCCGGGGTCTATGCCGAGTATGATGCGCTCCGTTTCCATTGCGGCGCAAAGTTACAAATTAATTTGGATTTCAGAGAAAAATACGTATCTTTGCAGTCCCAAATTTTAACGGCTGAAAGGCAAGGGTAAGTGCTGGGCAGGTCCAGACGCCTCAGGCTCAAACTTTTAATAAGTTTTTTAGTACAATGTACGCAATCGTAGACATTGCAAGCCAGCAGTTTAAAGTGGAAGCTGGAATGGATATCTTCGTGAACAGGCTCCAGGCCAAGAACGGAGAGTCCGTAGAGTTCAACAAGGTTCTTCTCATTGATGCAGAAGGCGCCGTAAAGGTTGGATCTCCGTATGTAGAGGGAGCAGTTGTGAAGGCTACCGTCCTTGACGATGACGCCAAAGCAAAGAAAGTGCTCGTATTCAAGAAAATCCGTCGCAAGGGATTCCAGACTCTGAACGGTCACCGTAAGAAGCTCACCAAAATCCACATCGACGCTATCGCTTAACTTTTTAAAGACAGAAAGATTATGGCAC
>JAFVDC010000014.1 GCA_017478685.1 Bacteroidales bacterium
AGAACTTGAGCGAGACATGCTCCGTTGCAGGCGCGCAGACTCCCCTGGCCCACAACCTGTTTGCATATCCAAACCGCACATCTGAAGACCCTCACGCAGAGACATTCAGCAAGAGACACACACGCTTTGTAATCAAGGCGCACGTAAAGGCGGCAACGGGATTCAGCGACCTTGACACGGACACCTTCTATGTGTTCGACCTCCCCGAACTGGTTGCCAACAACATTTACAAGATCACCAACATCAGGCTCACCATGCTTGGCAAGGACAACGACAATAAGGACGACGACATCCAGGCGGGCAAAATCCAGCCTGTAATCACTGTAGATCCTTGGAACGGAACCACTTCTTTAACCTATGACTTCTAGAACTCTAAGGGGCGGAAGGACACTTCTTCTTCTCGCCATCGGCCTTACCCTTTCCTCCTGCCGGTCCGCCGTGCTGGAGGACAGGTTCATGTGCCCGAGTTTCCTCTTTTTCGACGTTGCCGAAGCCAACCGCTATCCCCGGTATCAGGACGTTTTCACAACGGTCTTCGCCCATCCTGAAGGAAGGCTCATAGATGAAGCCGGAACCACAGTGGAGTATATGGAGAACGAGCTTTTCTTCTTTACCGTAAGGGGAACCGCCGCGGTCAAAGGCTACGGACTGATGGG
Organism: Bacteroidales bacterium; assembly: GCA_017478685.1. The sequence goes on from JAFVDC010000014.1 coordinate 657, forward strand.
ACAGAAGGGCCTCACAAGGGAAGGTTCGGCCTGGACCGTTCCGCTTGGGAAGGATTTCGCGCCATTATTCCGCTTCGGATACACGGCCGAGGTTGAGGAGGAGAGGTTCACCGTCCCGGTAGAGTTCACCAAAGAGTACTCCCATATTACGGTACAGTACCTTGGCGCAGACACCTTTGAATACGCAGGAGGACGTTTCCCCTTCTACATAACGGTAAGGGGAAACACCTGCGGGATAGACGCCATGAGCGGCCTTCCCGTGAGGGGGCCCTTCGAGGTGAGTCCGGAGGAAACAGGGATCGGCCACTTCGAGTTCTCGCTCCCCCGCCAGGCCGACCACTCCCTTGTGCTGGAGATGCATGTCAAGGAAGGCCTCTACCAGTATTCCGACTTCCAGACATCTTACAACCTGTACGAGATCCTACAGGACAAGGGTGGCATAACCTGGACGGAGAAGAACCTTCCGGACATTTATGTGGAAATCGACTTCCAGGAGACCACCGTAAACGTGGGAGTATACCCCTGGGGCGAGCAGGAACTTGAATACGGACTATGAGACTAAATACAACCAAATGACAATGAAACATTTTATTCCGGTAAATGCCGTCCTGGGGCTTGTTCTGATGGCATCGTGCGCGGTGCCCTACAGCCTGGAAGAACCCGAGGCGTTCTTCCCCGAAGAAGATTCCCTCCTTGTAAGCGTCACTTTCTCCGCATCCGGAAGTCCCGGAACAAAGGTGACCGGAGTCACGGAAGATGTAGAGCGGGCAATTGGCCGCTGGTGCGTCTTTGCATTTGATTCACAGGGAAGATTCCGCTATGGAGATTCCGGGGCGGGAAATCCGATAGAGCTGAAGCTTTCGGCCGGGCGCACCTATACCTGCCATGCCATTTGCAACTACCCTGTCACCGGACCGGGCGCCTTTGACCCGGCATCCGTGCGGACCCCTGCCGACCTCAGCGGGAAAATAGCCTGGGCCGGGGACAACCGGGCAGACGCCCTCCTGATGTACGGGACATCTGAGGTAACGCCCGGGGCGGGAGATAATCCCCCGCTCACGATAAACGTGAAAAGACTGGTGTCCAGGATAGACATCCGCAGCCTGAAAGTGGATTTTTCAGGGAAGCCATACCTGGAGTCCAAGACTTTCACCCTTCGGGCGATATATCTAACAAACATCTACAGGACAACCCGTTACGGAACAGACTACACTTTCGCAGAGCTTTCCGCGACAAGGTCGGCCTGGTACAATACCGGCGGCTGGCACCGTGGAGAGGAAGCGGATTCCGGCATAGATTCCCTGGTGGGAGACCTTGGCATTGATACCGTTGTTTCGGCCTCCGCCCCTTATGAGAGGGCCCACTCTTTCTATGTATTCCCAAACCCCACCTCCACGGGCAACGACATCAAGACAACCGAGTCCTGGACGCGGCGCTGCACCCGCCTTGTCATTGAAGCCACCATTGACGACGACACCGTTTACTATGCCATCGACGCACCCGCAATGGAAAGGAACCGCATTTACGCGGCCTCGGAGGTGACAATACACGGAAGAGGCTCCAAAGACCCTGAAATCATTGACATAGACCCCGACATCATAGAAGTAACCCTCCAGCCTGTCATCAACGACTCCTGGAACGGAAGGGGGAACATCATTCTGGATTAGAGCAAGATGAAAAGCACACTGTTACCGATTACGGCAATATTACTCGCCGCGCTTTGCTCCGGTTGCCGGGAGACGGAAATCGACACCGCCCGTCCCCTCCCCGCCTGCCGGGAAGAGACCAAAATGGTCAGAGTCCGCGTAGGTTTCACCCAGAACGGCCAGGCCGATACTAAATCCGTCGCGACCGAGGCTGTGGAAAGTTTCACCGAGGCATATCTTTTTGCCTTCTGGGCAAGCGGGGCCGATGCCGGGAAGCCATGCATCGTCAACGGGAGGCCCGTTGCCGTATATACTGGCTCCAAGACATTTGACTGGAGCGTTCCTGCAGGAGTTCCCATAGAGGTCATTGCGTTTGTAAACGCCGTGGAGGATGTGAGGCGGGAACTTGACAACTGGGCCTTCGGGCTGTCCTCATTCACAAAGGACAACCTTCTCTCCTTCAGGTACAGCTGCGCTTCGGCATCAGACCTTCGGGACCTTCAGGACAGGGAGTACAACATGCCAATGACCGGGATGACTACGGTAACTGTGGATCCTGACGCCCCATCGCTTTCCATCCCCGTGAAACGGCTTTTCGCGAAATTCAGCCTCACGCTGGACGTGAGCGCCTGGGCCGATGACGGCTGGAGCGTGACGGCGGCATCCGTCACCGGAGCACGCTCCAACACAGAGGTCCCCTATTTCTACACGGGCAGCGGCGACGGTTTCACCCAAACGGACCCAGCAAAGTTCGGAACGGTAGACACTTCCACAAGCGGGGACCTGGTGAGACTAAATTTTCGGGACCGTGACAACTGCTCCATGCCCGTGACCTTCTATTTTCTGGAAAACTGCCAGGACGTGAGTGAAAGCGCCAGCAGATGGAGCGCCGTGGCACAGGAACTGGGAGAGAAAATCGCAAACTGCTCTTACATGAAGATAAACGTGAGGGCAACCAAGGCGGGATTCGGAGAAAGGACCTTCGGCTACCGTATTTACCTGGACTCGGCAGAGGGGTCGGAAATGAATACGGGGTTCAATATAATAAGGAACACATCCCGCTCCATAACCCTCAAGATGGGAGCGCCGCAGGACAGTTTCCTTTGGACAAACACTTCTCCGGTAATCACAGAACCGGGAGAATCTTTCACCATCCCTTTTGAAACCTCCCTCAAGGCCGAAGAACTGGTCTTCGTTCCAGCGTCCGCGACCATCGGGTATGTAAGCGCCATGGCCGATCCTTCAACAGGATGCGGCAGCGCCGAATTCAAGGCCTCGTATTCAGCAGAGGACGGAATTTACACAATAAGGGGCGGAAACGGTTCCGGAGATGTTTCAGATGTTGTAAGCGTGGAGGTAAGGACTCCTTTTGAAATTGAGGCGATAGTATCTTCTGGCAATTACGCATTCAGCCGTTTCAATGTAACCCTTAAATCCGAGAGCATGAACGGATGGAGCGCTGAAAAGAGGAACCGTCTTGAAAATGTTTTCCAGGGCCTTGCGCTCAGGTCCGGTTCCCCCGACCTTCACTTCATAGGATCTCCGTCCCTCAGCCACATAAGCGTAAGCGGCACCAACGACGTTTTGGTAAAAAGGTTCACGGTCCTCAGCACATCCAACAGGCCGGTGAGCATCGAGGCTTTTGACCAGTCCACGGGAATAGTATATAAGACGCTTGATATAAATATACTTACACCTATCATTGTTTTCGTAAGCCAAAATACCGGCTTATTCATCGACAACGACTTCACCGGATTCGACACGGATGGGGACGACGGTCCTGTATATCAGACCTCCTTTACCGGAGGAACCGCCTACGGCTTTTTCTGGTTCAAGGACGAAAACGGGACCACCCTCAATATCCTGGCAGAAGACCTTGCGCTGGGGAGCCTTTCAATCAGCCAGATAGAAGGATGCACCTTCAGTGTGAAAACCACGCCCAATTCGGCCAGGGCCTTTTCCTTCAGCGGCTCGCTGGACACATGGGCACACCTCGGCGGCCTTAAATCCAACGTAAACTACAGCGGCCCTGCCGACGAATGCACTTTCTGGAAGGAATACATTTCACCGGGGATTGAACTTAGGTCCGAGAGCGGCAGGCTCATATGCTCGGAGCCCGTCCACTTCGAGGTCACCAATCCATTCCGGGAATGGTTCAGCGGCAGTTCCAGGCCAAATAGCTATACCGTTGTCCTGGACGGCTCCACAAACAACCAGGATATCGGCGACATCTCCTACGACTGGCCGGCATCGGCATCCTTCCAGCCTTCTATCATAGAAACGGGGAATGTCACTACGTCAAAAGCCGGTAGTTCGGCCTGCTCGCTGGTATGGGAGCATCACTCCAACGAGGTTGAGAGCGTGAAAGTGGCCGACGACCTCCACAATTACGGCTGCATAAAAATAGGCGGGACCGTGACTCACACAAAAAGCGGAGAGAGTCTTACCATGCTCTGGGGCAAGGTGGACGTATGGCGGGAGTTTACGGTTTATGCCGGCTACCAGTTTAGCCAGGCGAAATATCTTGCGAATGACTCGACTCCCTACACCGGCGGTACCCTTTCAAGGTTCATCCCGTACATATTTGCGCCTAATATCGGCCTCACGGGGGTCAGCCTCAGAGACATGGTGAAGACCACGGCGTCGGCGCAAACCGGCATCAATGCCGTGAACCCCACTGAGGACTTTTACGCCGAAACCTGCAGGACGGAGCATTGGTGGCCGGATCACTACGGAAAATCCGGATATGACAGCACCAACTCCACATTGTGGGACTGCGAATTCGCCACCAGCGAGCGCGAGTGCCTCACCGTGAACAGCGTAGTTGTGTACCCGTCTCCAAAAACAGTCACATCTAACGGGGAGCTGTCCTACTATGAGCTCCGGTATGCCGGTCCCCAGGTGTCTTCTCACATTTCCTTCTATCTGGGACACCACGGGCATCATTCCGACGACATCTACTCTTTCAGGAGCGTGGCGTACTGGAACCAGCCGGCGTTTGAATTCCATACAGGCAACATAGGCAGCAGCGCTTCTGTAAAATCCTTCTCTTCCGGAGAAAAGTACCTCCAGATCGGGGATTACACAAGGGTCAGGTTTTATTGGAGGAAGAGAGGCCTAATTGAAAGCCACGCCAGGATCAACAGCCACGACACTCGCTATCCCATGAAACAAAGCTGGTACACCTATGTCTACACATCTTCATTCAAGGACACCGGTTACTTCGGAGATACGACGGCTTCGCTTAGTGCCGATTACACCACTCCGTACTTCGACCCCAGAAGAAGCACCTTGGAGCAGCTCAAGCTCTATGTGGTCAAAATCCCCTTCTTCAGGAAGCAGGGGAACAGCATCAAAGCGGCAGACGGCGGTTCCTTCACGGGAACATATGAAGATGAAGACATAGTGAACACCCATGAGTTTGGACACGCAATCGGGAAAGAGGATTCTTTCTGGCTGAGCGGAAACCTTTTACCATAAAAGCATGAAAAGATACATCATTTCAGCACTGCTTCTGTGCGCCACGGTCATCGCGGCACAGGGCCAGCAAAAGGGGCATTTCATTCTTGGCGGAGGCCCCGAATACATCTTCGGCAAAGAAGGGGGTCCATCCACCCTCATGTACTCTCTTGAGGCCGGGATAAGTTACAATCTCCTTGAATCCCTGAGGCTTTCGGGAAGTCTCGGGGGATTCAGGAGCGTAATGTCATTCTATAAAGAAGGGAGGCAAGCCCAGACCGGTAACGGTCCCATGGTAAAACTAGGGGCCAGCTACATTTTCCTGCCGAATGGCAGGTACATAAGCCCTGCTGCTTCGGTTGGTGCAGGCTACAGGGCCACGATACCTCCGAAGGAAGATGTAAAAACGGACGGATTCTTCCTGGAAGCAGGGATGGGGGCCGACATAAACATTGGCGGCCTCAGGCTGAACATCTCAGTCAAGGCCGCCATGACTCAGGCGCTGAATCCCGCTGCGGGAATTTCCCTAAGCGTACTGTTGCCGTAGAATCACTTTATGTGGAATTCTCCCATCCGTACGCCCATCCAGCCGGTCTGGACAATGGGAATTATCTTCCCGTCCAGGTTGCGCTCAGTTTGGGGCTCGTCCATGAAGGTATGCGAGTGACCGCCAACCACGATGTCGATGTTCCTTGTGGCGGCCACAAGCTGGGGATCGGTGATGTCACCGGGATTGTGCTCCGTGTAGCCGATATGCGTGAGGGCTATCACAAGGTCACACTGGGGGCGGAGCTCGTCGGCGTATTTCTGGACCGTGGGGATCATGTCGAACTCCGGGATACGGTTGGCGATGTCTCCGGCCAGCATGTCCTTGAGGGAGCACAGCACGCCGATGATGCCTATCTTTCGGCCCGCCTTCTCCACTATCACATAAGGCTTTATGTACTTCCCGGCCTCAAACGGAGAGAAGTCGTAATTGCACACGACTACGGGAACCTCCAGCCCGGAAAGGACGTCTCCAAGGGCCTCTATGCCATTGTCAAACTCATGGTTTCCAAGGGTGATGGCGTCAAAGCCCATGGCATTTATGAGACTTACCTCCACCTTTCCTCCGAACTCGGAGAAGTAGGCCGAACCCTGGCCGAAGTCTCCGGCATGGAGAAGGAGCACATTCTCCGGGCCGTCGGCCTTGCGGACGGAATCTATGTAAGCGGCCCTTTCAAGGGCGCCGCCCATTCCGGCATATTCACCTACGCGTTCAGGCTCAAGATGGCTGTGGGTATCGTTGACGTGGATTATAGTGAGCGCCGGTCTTTGGCTGCAGGCCGAAAAAAGCGCGGCAACGGCAAACGCAAATGCTAACTTTCTCATACTCTAGTCCTCCATGATTACACGGCCGTCGGCCTTGGCTTCAATAATCTCTCCCTTTGCTTCCATGCCCTTCACATACCACAGCATCACCTCTTTCAAAAGGACGGTGGAAAGGGTCACGTCTTCGGCCAGGGCGCCTATATTCAGTTTGTCTCCGCCATCAAGAAGGAAATCGATGGTGGTGACATTGTAGACCTTCTTGGGGTCTATGGGCTTTCCGCCCACGAGGGCGCTTTCAAGCTTATGGGCCTTTACCCTCACGGTGGTCCCTGAGGTAGCCTGGAAGGCCTTTGTCCCGGCAAGCTGCTCCAAAAGGGCGGTCAGGTTCTCCCCCTTCATCTTCACATGGCTGACATAGTTCTTGAAGGGGAACATGGAAGAGATGTCCTCCATGGTAATGGCGCCCTTTGGAAGAGGTACGCGGATGCCGCCGAAATTGGTGACGGCAAAATCCATGGGCACGCCGAAAAGCTCAGAGCCATAGGCCCTGAGGGCATCGGCAAAGAGGTTTCCAAGAGGAAGGTCGGGGTCCGTGCGTAGGTTTGCGTACTCCCCCGCACTGTGGCCGATGACGGTTTTGAGCGCCGTAAAATGGGGCTGCACCTCCATAAGGGCGGCGGCAACCTCCGCCACGGCTGAATCTTCGGTGTACCTGACACCTGAAGGGGTGATGTAGGTATCGTCCTCAAAAGTACCAAGGGCGGTATCCACATTCTCAAGCGTAACCGCCTGCGCGCCAACCCTATGGCCATCCATGGGGACGGAGCGCCACTCCATCTGGGGAGCGCAGGACGCCACGGCGGCAGCCGCGGCAAGCAGCATGATTACTTCATTTTTAACCATTTCCAGAGGTCTTTAAAGGTTGATTTCTTGCCGTACATAAGAATACCCACCTTATAGATTTTGGCCGATGCCCAGGCACACACCACGAAGGTTGCAACAAGGAGCACCATGGAAAGCGCAAGTTCCCAGCCGGGTACGCCGAAAGGAATGCGCGCCAGCATCACTATAGGCGAAGTGAAAGGGATCATCGAGCCCCAGAACACAAGCTGGCTGTCCGGAGCCTTGAAAGCATAGATGGCTATGAAGAAGCCCAGCATCAGGGGTATGGTAACCGGAATCTGGAGTTGGGAGGTGTCGCCCTCGTTTTCACCGGCAGAGCCAATTGCGGCAAACAGCGATGCATAGAGCAGGTAGCCGAAGATGAAGTACACCAGGAACGCGAAGAGAATCTGGCCAAGGTTCAGGTTCCCAAGGGTACTCATTATAACGCCCATTCCCGAAGGTTCATTAGCCGCAACAGCCGTAGTGTCAGAGGCCGCCGGAAGTGCCTGCTCCAGTGAAATCTCTCCGGGATGGAGGCCTTCAGGGGCAGCCATCTGCTGCATCATTTCCGTAGTGGCGTCGTCCTGCATCATGCCCATGATCTTGTCCTTGCCGATGATGCCGCCGGCTATCCCAAGAATTACGCCCGTCAGGAGTATCCACAGTACAAACTGCGTAAGGGCCACAAGGGCTACGCCAAGGATTTTGCCGAACATGAGTTCCGTAGCCTTCACGGAAGACACCAGGACCTCTACCACGCGCGAACTCTTTTCCTCTATGACAGAGCTCATGACCATGCCTGAGAACAGGGCTATGAACATGTACAGAGCCATTCCAAGAATCATGGAAATGGCCATGTAAACGCCTGACTCCGAAATCTTTTCCTCTCCGGTATCGGAAATAGTGTAACTGTGCACATGCACATTGGAGTGCACGCTGTGCATGATTTCCTCAAGATTCTCAATGCCGTAGGAATCTATGCGGTAGGCCTCCACGGCGTCGTTGATCTTGCCTTCAATGCTGCTGGAAGAATCCATGCCCAGCGGCTTTACGGAATAGGTATCGGCGGTAACGGTTTTGGCGGCCGAATCCAGCGGGGAAATGGTAAGGAGGATATCTATGCCCGCCGCTCCGAGGTCGGCCTTGATGGCCTCTACGTCGGCATCGGCGCCCAAATCCTTGTAGGCAAGGACTTCTCCGCTCTGAAGGTAGGGCATCACTATCCCTGAATTGTCCACTACGCCAACCTGCTTGGCCTCCTCCTTGGTGCCGTACATGATGAGCGACGGCAGAATGGCGATTCCCGCAAAAAGGAGCGGGGTAAGGAAGGTGATAAGGAGGAAACTCTTTTTCTTGACCTTGTTAAGGTACTCCCTTTCAATGACAATGCCTAATTTCCTGAGATTCATATGCTAGCCCTCCTGAGTTACAAGTTTGATGAAAATGTCGTTCATGCGCGGAATAACCTCCTTGAAGGAGTTGATGGTGACGCCCTGGCCTATCAGTTCCGTGAGTTTTGCGTTGACGTCCGGGCGGGCCACCACGATTGTCTTGCGGTCCAGGGTGGAGTCCGTGTACTCGATCTCCACATTGTCCTCACCGTGCTGCCGGCGGATTTCGTCCGTGCCTCCGGTAACAACCAGACGGGCCTTGTTTATGAGGGCGATGTTGTCGCAGAGGGCCTCCACGCTTTCCATGTTGTGCGTGGAAAGGATGATGGTGGCGCCTTCATCCTTGAGCCGAAGGATCTCCGTGCGGATGATCTCCGCGTTTACGGGGTCGAAGCCGGAGAAAGGCTCGTCAAGGATCATGAGTGAAGGCTTGTGGACAACAGTTGTAATGAACTGAAGTTTCTGGGCCATGCCCTTTGAGAGTTCCTCAACCTTCTTGTTCCACCAGTCGGCAATGTCAAAGCGCACGAACCACTTCTTGAGCTCCTGGGCGGCTTCGCGGGAACTCATTCCCTTGAGCTGGGCAAGGTACATGCACTGGTCTCCGACCTTCATCTTGCGGTAGAGGCCGCGTTCTTCCGGGAGATAGCCTATTTTGGAAACGTCTTCTTCCGTAATGGGATGGCCCTGGAAGAGGATTTCTCCGCTGCCGGGGATGGTGATGCGGTTGATGATGCGGATAAGGGTGCTCTTTCCGGCACCGTTCGGCCCAAGCAGGCCGAAAATCTTGCCTTCAGGGATTTCCAGCGACACATTGTCCAGTGCCACTTTTTCCCCGAAGCTTTTGCTTATGTTCCTGACTTCAATGATTGACATCGTTTTTCTATGATAGGATTTTTGCTACTAACTCTGTTAAAAGATCCGCTGGGGTTGCCTCTCCGGAATCTCCGCCCTTTCCCTTGTAGTCATATTCGGCAAGGAGGGAGATCACTGCCTGGCAGCGCTGAAGAGGGTAATTCCTTACGGCGGCGTCGTATTCCTTCAGGAAATACGGGTTTACTCCAAGTACCTTGGCCACATCCCCCTGTGAGGGGCGTGAAGGCAGCAAGGCGTGATACTTCAGTATGCGGCTGAAATGCGTGAACAGCGGAGCCACGGCCATTGGAAGCATGAAACGGGGCTGTTCCCCGATATGCGAGGCAATTGTAAGGGCGCGTGCGTTTTCCCTGTAACTGAGGCATTTAGTGAGTTCGAAGATGGAGAACTGGCGGCTTATCCCTATGTTTTTCTCTATGTCTTCGGCCGAAATTTCCTGAACCCCTTCAGGAAGGTTTTTAAGGAGTTTGTCCGTTTCTACGGCAATCTTTCCAAGGTCCGTGCCGGCGCTTTCGGCAAGAAGCGCGGCTGCCTCCGGGTGAATCCTGAGCCCCCTGCCGCCATAGTAATCCTGTATCCAGCGCGGGACCTCGTAATCCCTGAGGGCGGGAGAATCCACCACCACGCCGGTTTTGAGGACGCTCTTGTAGAGGGCCTTGCGTTTGTCCGCGGACGCCCCGTGCATGAGGATTACAAGAACGGTGGAATCCAGCGGCTGCTGGCAGTACACGGCAAGTTCCTCAAGGGATTTCATCTGCTGGGCCTCTTTTACCACAACCAGCTGGCGCTCTGCCATCATTGGGAAGCGGCGGGCGGCGGTGATTACGGTTTCGGCGTCTACGTCGGAGCCGTAGCACACGGTCTGGTTGAAATCCTTTTCCCATTCCTGGAGGCAATTGTCCAGGATGGCGTCACATACAAGGTCCGGGTAATAAGGCTCATCTCCCATGAGCAGATATACATACTTGAAGATGCCGCTACGGACATCTTCAAGTATGTTTTTGACCTGTCTGTCGGTCTCTATGTAGCCCTTGGCGGCCGCCACTATTTGGAGAATTTCTTTTCCTTGGCACGTACAATACGCTCCTTGAGGGCGTCTGCGGCGTCTGTTACCGCTTCTTCGAATGTACGGGCCTGGCGTTCTACCATGAGATCCTCACCGGGGAAGCGGGTCTGAAGCTTGACGCACTTGTTTTCGGCGTCTGGAAGAAGTGACAGGGTGACGTCAATGTCTCCTAAATTGTCGAAGAACTTCTCTACTTTTTCAACTTTCTTCTGAATGAAGTCCAGCAGCTTCTCGTCTGCGTCGAACTTGAGGGACTTAACGTTAATCATGATTACCTTTGTTTTTTGCCCTTGGGTGGGCGATTAAATATTGTTGTCTCAGCCGCGAGACCGAATTGTGGGTATAGACCTGAGTGGCGGCAAGGTTTGCGTGGCCGAGCATCTCCTTGATTGAGTTGAGGTCTGCGCCTTCCTGCAAAAGTGCAGTTGCCAGGCTGTTCCTCAGGACATGGGGGGATTTCCTCCCGGTGATGCCGTAGCCGTCAAGTTCCTGTTTTACCGTCCTGTCCACGTATGCGGGATAAAGGGCCTTCCCTTTTTCCGTTACAAGCAGTGGACTGTCCGGGCCCGTACCGGCGGTGGTCTTGCTAGCTGCTTTCAAATATAGTGAAATTTCCTCAGTTAATGAAGGAATGAGGGGAATTTCTCTCATTTTGTCTCCCTTTCCCACCACGCGGAGCGTACCGCGGGAAAAGTCCACGCTGCTTCTTGTAAGGGAGAGGAGTTCGGCCCGGCGGATTCCGGTGGAATAGAGAATGCTCACAATGAGTCTCCTGAGACGCCTGCGGTAAAGTTCGGCAAAGAGTTTGGCATCGGGATCCAGGCCTTCAAGCAGTTCCAGTTCATCCTCCCCCGCCGCATGGGCGGTTTCCCGGAGGTATTCGTCCATGCTGCTTTCACGGTAATACTCCGGCAGGCGTTTGTCGGTTTTGGGCCTTTTCACCGTCCTGACGGGATTGGACGGCAGTTTTCCGTTTTTCACAAGATAGGCGCAGTACCCGCTTAGGGCGCTCATCTGGAGATGTACGGTACGCGGAGAATAGCCGGAACCGATGAGATGGGCTTCGTACTCCCTTATCCTGGAAGGAATGAGTTCAGGCTCTCCCCCGCACCATTCGGCAAATCCCTCTAGGGCGCGCCTGTAGAGGTCCTGTGTCCGTGGAGAGTACCGGCGTACGCCGGCAATATAGTCTATGTATCTGTCAATCATGGGGATACAGGCCCATTTGGGCGGCTTTTTCCCTCATGAAGGCATCGGCGGCCTCAAAAGTATAGGGAATCTCTCCGTCAAGGATGGCTTCCTTGACCATGTCCTTGAGCTGGCCGATAGTGTTGCAGGGGCTTATGCCGAAAAGCTGCATTATATAGTCCCCGGTGATGGGGTTCTTCCAATTGCGGATTTCGTCCTTGGCCTCGACTTCGGCCATCTTAGCCTTCACAAGTTCAAAGTTCCGGCGAAGGCGCGCAACCTTGGCGGGGTTCTTGGAGGTGATGTCCGCGTTGCAAAGGAGCATTAGGTCGTCGATGTCTTCGCCGGCATCAAAAAGGAGCCTTCTCACCGCGCTGTCGGTGACTTCGTCGTCTACAAGGGCGATGGGTCTCAGGTGAAGCCCCACGAGTTTCTGGACATACTTCATCTTCTCGTTGAGGGGCATTTTCAGGGACTTGAAAATCTGGGGCACCATGCGCGCGCCAATTACCTCGTGGCCGTGGAAAGTCCAGCCCTGGCCCGGGGAGTAGCGCTTGCTGGCAGGCTTGCCGATATCGTGAAGAAGCGCCGCCCAGTGAAGCCACAGGGACGGTTCCCTGCCCTCCTCCTTTTCAAATGCAACCACGTTGTCAAGCACCTCAAGGGTGTGGGAGAAGTTTTCCTTGTGCCCTTTGCCATCCACGGTTTCCGTTCCCTTGAGCCTCGAAAGTTCCGGAAGGAACTGCTCCAGGAGGCCGGTTTCGTCCATAAGACGGAATGCCACGGAAGGCTTCCCGGTAAGGAGCATCTTGTCAAGTTCCTCCACTATCCTTTCACGGGAGAGTATCTTGAGGCGCCCGTTCATCCGCTTCATGGCCTCAATGGATTCCGGGACAATCTTAAAGCCAAGCCTTGTGGCAAAACGGATGGCGCGGAGCATCCTCAGGGGGTCGTCGGAATAAGTTTGCTCTGGGTCAAGAGGGGTGCGGATAATTCCCGCGGCAAGGTCTTTTATGCCGCCGAAAGGGTCTACAAGTGCGCCGAAGTCCTCTTCCTGGAGGGAAAAGGCCATGGCGTTTATGGTGAAATCCCGCCTTAGCTGGTCTTCCTCCAAAGTTCCGTCTTCCACAACAGGTTTGCGTGAATTGCGGTCATAGGACTCCTTGCGGGCGCCCACAAATTCCACTTCTATGCCTTTGTATTTAAGCATGGCCGTGCCGAAGTTCCGGAACACGGAAACCTTTGCCCCGCACTTCCGGGCAACGGCTTCGGCAAGGGCTATACCGGAGCCTTCCACCACTATGTCTATGTCGTCGTTGGGGATCCCGAGGAAGCAGTCCCTCACATAACCTCCTATCACAAAAGCCCTTACGCCCAGTTCCCTGGCCGTATTCCCAACCAACTTGAATATGGCGTGGTCCAGGTAGGATCCATCTATCCTGGTCATTGCAGCATGTCCTCCCATGTAGGTGCTTTCTGTAAAAATTCCCATCCGCCGCCGGTGCGTTTGAACATGAATGTCTTGTGCCCGTTGGTGACGGCCATGTACTTCACGTCCAGTTCATTGTTGTAGCGGATGGCCTGGTCTACAACCTCCTGGTCCAGTTCAACTTCCGGCCTCTTGCATTCGACTATCATAATGGCCCTGGCGCTGCGGTCGTACACCAGGATATCAGCCCTGTAGTCCTTTGCGCCATGCCTGAACGAGACTTCGGACCCCATCATGTACTCCGGCACTCCCATTCCTTCATGCAGAACGGAAATGAACCACTGCCGCACAGCTTCTTCCGGGGTGTTGCGCACACTCTTCCTGCGAAGCGGATCCCATATGTAGTCTGTTTGCATATTGCAAAAATACCATTTTTTTGCGAATAATCCTTGACAGGCAAACTCCCGTCCACAAAAAACGCCAAAAACGTGGCCGAACCGTGCGAAACCGGCGCCCCGGCCACAAAAAACGCCAAAAACGTGGCCGAACCGTGAGAAACTGACGCTCCGGCCACAAAAAACGCCAAAAACGTGGACGAACCGTGCGAAACCGGCGCTTCGGCCACAAAAAACGCCAAAAACGTGGCCGAACCGTGCGAAACCAGCGCCCCGGCCAC
>JAFVDC010000155.1 GCA_017478685.1 Bacteroidales bacterium
AAGCTCCATGGGCTCATGCTCTTCGGAGGTATCGGCACTGACCATATCTTCCTCTATCTCCTCCTCCGCTTCTTCGCCGAAGATGTCGGGGTCGTCGTATTCCTCGAAGCCGCCGGGGTCCTCTGCGCCGATTGACTCCAACTCCTCCGAGGTGGGTTCACGGACAAGGCCCATGGTGCCGGCGGTGAGCATCCGGATGAACATAAACACGCGCTGGAGGCCCTTCATGGGCATGAGACGGTAGGTTTTGTCGTCTTCGAGGGCAAAGGCGACGGTGCCGCGGATTTCCTGCCCGTGGCCATAGATGATGGTGCCGGCCATGTTGTCAGGGAGGTCCTTCATATAGCCGTCCTTGTCTACAAGCATGGCAACGTGGACGCCTTCCGCATCCCAGCCAAGGGCCTTTGTGATGCGGGTGAGGATGGGCGAAAAATGCACTATGTCAAAGCCGCTGGCATCTATCTGGGAGGCAAGGCTTTCCAGGTCCAGTTCATCGGCCCCCTCAACGTCCATGGCATAGTAGAAACCGCGGGGGTACACGGATAACACGCCAAGGGTGTCTTTGGAGTCTTCTTCTTCCGGATTCTCAGCCACGTACTCCTTTAGCCATAGGGTTTCTATCTCTATTTGGTACTTGGGAAGGGCCTCGGCTACGTAGGCGCCGGCAACTTTTTCAAGCGTGAAATTCTCCCGGTTGCCAAGGCGGAGGGCCTGCAGGCAGGTTTTGGCTATCTCCGAGGCCGATGCCATGTTGTTCTCTTTAAGAATGACGGCCTTGAGCCAGAGGCTGTTGTGTTCTCCCATTTCCGCGCCCCGGGTAAGGGGAACGAGGGCTGCTTCAGGGTCTTCCGGGAAGCCGAGGTAGCCGAAGTAAAGCATCATACCCTTGAGGTAACAGGCAAAGCGGTCGTGGCGGGAGATGGCGTAGTCCAGGCCTTCGGCAATTTCATTGTGGAGGGCCTCCTGCTCTTTTTCAGGGAGCTTCAGGAAATCCTCCTGCTCCATTAAAGCCTTGTAGCGGCGGCAGTTGACGGCGCCGTTCCGGGCACCTTCTTCGGCAACTTCACAGGCTTTGGCCCAGTCTCCGGACTGCCGGTATGTCTCGGCCAGGCCGAAATAACTTTCCGGTTCTTTGCGCTCGATGGCAATCCTGTAGGGTTTTTCGGCCTCTGCGGGGTCTGTGTCTTCAAGGGCCTCACCCAGGAGGCTGTAGTAGATGGTGTCGCTGCCGGGGTTCTTTTCAAGGTGCTTTTGGAGGATGTCGGCCACCATTGCGGGGTTCTTGGAATAGCCGTAATCTCCGTAGATGGTGTTTAGAAGGGCATTGTACTGGGCTAATTCGCTTCCGGCATTATAGGCGGCTTCCATGAGCTTGGCGTGCTTCCAAGGCATGGCCTCGTCCTCCTTGGTGAGGCCGTCGTGGTACATCTGGGCAAGGGCGGCGTTGGCATCCTGCACGCCCTGGGCACCGGCCCATGCAAGGAGGGTTTCGGCCTCTTGGAGGCTGTTTCCGCCGGGATTCACCTGCGACAGCCATCGGCCATAACCGTAGGCGGCGTAGGGGTTGGTGCTGCTGTTTTTCCTGAGTTTTTCCACCATCTCAGGTGAAATGCTCAGCGTGCGCCAGCGCGTAAGGAAATGCTGGAGGAAATTGCGGTCGGGGGTGATGTCAAAGGTTGTGGTTAGCATGGCTTAAATGTATTTTTAAACCACCCCATGCAAGGAGGCACTGGGCGGAGACATAGGTTACCATTACAAGGAACTCGAGCGTGGTGCTTGCACCGCCAAACTGCTGGACGGCGATGAGGCTGTCGGAGAAGGCAAAGAGAACGGCGCCAACGGTGATGATTACCCAAGGGGCTTTATTCTTTTCACGAAGAACCCCGGCAAGGCCGCTCCAGATAAGGAACATGAGCATCATTCCGTAAACTGCAAACGGCACCAGGAATGTTCCCTTTACGCCGATTGCCGCCAGGAGCCCGGCCACGGCAAGCGCCATAACAATGACGGCAATAACCCACTGGGCCGGTTTAAGTCCCTTCCAACTGCGTCCGCCGAAATTGATGCAGTAGAATACATGCCCCACAAGGAAGCACACAAGGCCGATAGCGAAAGCTATTAAATCGCTGGAAATGAGAAATATGTCTCCGGCGCAGCCAAGGAGCTGGGCAATGACAAGGAGGCGTACGGTACGGTTTTCCATTCCGCCGGCGGCGGCTACGGTTGTAAGGGCGATAAGCGGCAGCAAGGCAGGTTTAACCATAGCGGCCACAGGGGCGTTTCCCGTTGCGCGGGCTACAAAGTTCACAAGGGCCGCAATGACTAATGCTACGGCGGGGATAATCCAGGATTTTTTCATGACAGGTTAAATTTTCGCATAAACTTACAAATTATTTTTCAAAAACTTGTGCTTTGTGGAAAAATTCGTATCTTTGCAGTCCCGTCCGCTGAGACGGAGTTTCAAACGCTTTAAGCCCGGAGGGGTGGGTGAGTGGCTGAAACCAGCAGTTTGCTAAACTGCCGTACGGGTTATTCTGTACCACGAGTTCGAATCTCGTCCCCTCCGCTTTCTAACAAGCAAAAGCCCTTTCTGAGTATTCAGAGAGGGCTTTTTTTATACTGTAACCCGGTGCAGGTTAAAGCGTTGAGGCTTAGGTGTTTACAGAAACTTCTACCAGAACTTTTTCTAGTAGAAGTTTCTGTAAGCAATTGAGTGAATGATAGTTAGCCTCCACCAGAGGGGGAGAACAAAAAAGGGAGGGGCGTTTTATCTCTCCGGAAGGTTGAGGAAGACGGGAGGGGTGGGAGGCGGGAGCTGGCCCACCTTGCGGCCGTCGGGGAGGGTGCGTTCGGGGTTTCTCATCTGCCGCAGCGGACGGGAGCGGGCCGAAGAGGGCGCCGGGGAGAGGTCGAAGCTCACAAACTCCTCACGGTTGTAGCCGCTGTTCACATAGTCTTCCCAGCTGCTCCAGTTTTCTTCCGGATGGGAAAGGATGTGCACACGCTGCCAAATGGCCTCGCGGGACGGGGCATTGAAGCGGTTGCCGCCTTCGTCCCACTGGGTTTTCATGATGGAATTGACAGTAGGGCGGTAATAAGTCTGATAACCGCTGCCGAAATAAGTGGAAATCCGCTTTTGCGTAGCGTATGCGCCAATGTTTTCGGCACTATAACGGGCATCCGTGATGTATGGCGACCACCGGACGTCTTCGTTTGCGTCCATATTGGCTCCAAACCCGGCCGAGGGCCAGTAAGTGGCCATATAGCTGTAAGAGGAGCTCTGGCCAGCCGCCTCGTATTCGTCGTCAAGATGGCCGAAGCCGTGGCCCAGGGTTTCGTGCACATACGTGAGGTCCATCATCCAGGCCGAAGGGGTATAGCCCACGGCAAGTCCGGCACTGTACATGGATACTCCGCCAGTATAATAGCAGGTGCCGCCATAATGGGAGGAGTTCATGATTACCGCCACGGTTCCGGAAGGTTCATGGCGGCCGGTGGCCTCCTGGACAAAGCTAATGACATTGGCATGGTTGCCGATACATGTGGAACTGCCGCCGGGATTAGGCTGATAAGAGCCGAATTTCAGGCCGTCGGCGCTTTGGATGCCAGTTCCCTCACGCTCTGAATGGGCATAGACCAGCCAGATGTTGAAATACTCCGCAAGTTTATTGTAGGGCTCCATGCTGAGGGTGACTTCGGCCAAGTGCTTCAAATAGGTCTCAAGCGTGCCTCCCACCGTGTTGTTTTCGGCCGTGAAGCCGTCTCCGGTGAGGAAAATGTCAAGCCCGGGGCCCTTGGTGGCGGCGTGGTACAACTCAGCCTCGCCGTCGGCGTGGATGGCGCCGTGGCCATCGGCATCACTCCTGTAATAGACGTTGGGGTATTCGTAGTAAACGCCGCCGCCGGGAAGGGTGTATTCACGCGCCTCACTTCCAATATAAGAGAAGTTGTTGTCCTGGGCAGTGTGATCCAGGAGCCTTGATGACGGGACCACAATGAAGGTGTCGTCGAAATTGCAGCCCGACAGGTTGATGTAACTGTATCTGCAGCCGTCCAGAAGGCTCTCCGGTATGGGGCCGCCGATATTGGGGCAACCCGTTATCACAAGGTCCGTGAGGTTGGGGATGGACCCTATTCCGCTTGGCAGGGGGCCCGTTATCTGCAATTTATCCAGGGTCAGGTACACAAGTTTCTCCATCTTGCATATGGATTCCGGAATGGTGCCCGTGAAATTGCAGTCGTCTATGAGAATGCGGTCCACATCCGGAAGGTCTCCAAGGCACTCCGGCAGCGGGGCGTTTATTCGGCCATAGAGGTCGGACATTGCGAAAGTCTTCAGAGACTTGAACATTGCTATGTCCTCAAAGGTGGTAATGACCTTGCCGGGGTCCATGCCGTCAAAGTCTTCCGGCCACAGGGAAATGCTAGGGATCCGCTCAAGTTCGCGGTAGGAGAAGGTGCCGTCGCCGTCCCAGTCGTAGGATTTGAAGAAGGCCGAATTAAGCATCATCTCCTTGAAGACAGGGTCCTTGAAGGGGGCCTCCACATTGGGGTTGTCACCCTTGTAGGATATGGTACAGCCGGGATCCAGGTCCAGATACGACGGCACCAGCCCGGTGGTGAGCCACAGTGTCTTGAGGCCAGGGTTGTTGTTAAGGTAAATATAGGCAAGGTCCGGATAGTTGCTAAGGTCAAGCTCCGGCCCGATCTTGGTGCCCGGCATGTATATGGAGACCAGGAACAGTCCGTCGGCCTCCGGGAAAATCACCTTTTTAAGGCTCCCGAAATTCACCAGTGACAGAGAACGCAGGTTGGTGCAGGTGTGGATGTCAAGCACCTCTACCTTGTCATAACCGTCCAGCGAGGCGTTCCAGAGATTTACGTTGGCGCTGAGGTCTATGGTCCCGCTCAGTTTTCCAAGGGCCCCGGCCGAATTCATCCCGCGTAGGTAAAGGTCCGTGACATTTGTGAAGTACTCTATTCCCTGAATGGATTCGATTTGGTGCACGGAAGGGGTCTCCACGGCATCCAGGCGGATGTTTTCAATGGCCTCGCATTCCTCCTTAGAGAGCACGCCGTCGGCGTTTTTATCGGCCAGGGAGAGCATTAGGGAGCGGAAGGTGTCGTCCGGGATATATACGTCTCCGGCGCCCACCTGCAATATGGTCGCTTCCTTGACAATGCCAAGGGCCGAAAGCGTCACTTTGCCGGTCCGTGGTTCTTCTCCGGTGTTTTCCGCTATCTGCAGGGTGAGGGTGTTGCTGGAGAGGCCCTTTGTGCTCACTACCGTGATCCAGCTGGCCCGGGACTGGGCCTCAACATCCACATTGGCGCGGTAGGGAAGTTCCAGCGTCTGGCTCCGGGCGCTGATGCTGTACTGCTCCTTGAAATCTGCGATGAACCCGCTGGCGGCGTCCTGCTTAACTGTGACGGTCTGGGAGAGGCCACCGCCGGAGATGGTGATGGTGTTTTCCCTGTCGTCGTAGGTATCGTTGGCGTCTACGGTGAAGGTAAGCGTCTCTGTATGAAGCGCTTTTGTTTCTGCTTGCCGAATCCAATTATGCGCTATCTTGACTTCCAGGTCAACGTTGGTGGTGGCTTCCAAGGGGAACGAGCCGCCTTCGGCCCCGATTTCAATGGCAGCGGGCGCTACCACAAGGGCGTTTTTCTGCATCTGGGTCACCGTCACTTTTTCCGACAGGCCGTACTGGGAGTTTGAGAAGGTAATCTCCCCCACCCTTGGATCCGTGTTTTCATTTGCCGATGCCACAAAGCTGTAAGTGTGTGTGGACGAGGCTTTTGTGGGAGTCTCTCTTATCCATTCGGCCCCGGCGGTGATTGACATCTCCACATCTACGTTGGTGCTGATTTCCACTATGAAAGCCTCGCCTTCGGCCTTGATGGCTATCTGATTGGAGGTGAGGACGATGGAGGGGCTTCCGGCCGCCTGGAAAATGGCTGTCTTTTCCTTTCCGAGGGAACTGACCACCGTTACGCTGCCTTCCCTTTTTCTGGTGTCCGTGTTGGCGTCGACGGTGAAGGTGGTGGTCTTTTCGGTCATTGCCTTGGTGGTTACCATGTGAATCCACTCGGAGCCTTCTATTTCAAAGGTGTAGTCGATGTTGGAGCGGACCTCAATGCTGAAAGTACCGCCTTCGGCCCCGAATTCGGTCTTGGAAGGGGTCTGGGTGAGGGCGTCCTTCTGTTTCTGGGTCACCGTGACCGTTGCCGACGCTTTTCCGCAGGTGAGGCGGACGGTGGCGCTGCGCTCTTCGGCCTCGTCGCTTTTGGCGGCGGTGAGGACAAGGCTGGCGTTTCCTTTGGGGCCGGATTTTTCGCTTAAGGACAGCCATCCGGCAGCCCTGTCGTTGGAAAGGGAGGCCATCCAATCTCCGCCGGAGGTGAACCGGACTGTTATGGTTCCGCCGTCGGAGGGCAGGGTGAAGGCCGAATCAGAAGTGATTTTGATAGTATCTGTTGGGGTAGGAACTGGTTCTGATTCTTTGCCACATGAGACGGCAAGAAAGATTAGAAGAAGGAGTCTCTGATACTTCATTTTCATAGCGTTAAAGTCTAAAAAAGGTTATCCCGGAAGCAGCACTGGGCCACTTCCGGGACAAAGATATAAAAGCACATAGGGCGTTCAAATAGACAAATCTAGACAAATGCGAAAGAAAGTGTAAAGATTTGTCTGGCAGCCTAAAAATGGAAGGCTCTTTGCCATAGCCTCAAATCATATTTTGCCAAAAATAATCAAAGGGAATAATTCTGCCTGCACCTTTACAAATGTCTTGAGGGGACTAGACATCTCTTCTGTTATATTCTTTCTTGCCATATGTTTTTCTGGCAAAGATAATATATGGCGGAAATGCTGGTGCAAGTTAAAGTGTTTAGGGTGAGGAGTTTACAGAAACTTCTACCAGAACTTTTTCTGGTAGAAGTTTCTGTAAGTGATTGAGTGAATGGTTGTTAGCCTCCACCAACGGGGGAGAAATATAGTGGAGGGGGCTCCATGGCTATTTTTCCTTGATGGGGAAGGTGAAGTAGGTGCTGGGGAAGGGTTCGTCCTTCAGGGTGAAGTGCCACCACTCGGAGTCCAGGGGCTTGAAGCCGTGGGCGAGCATGGCGCGCCGGAGGATCATGCGGTTTGCAAACTGCTCCGGGGTGATGCTTCGGCCGGCAGGGCTCTTGGAGTTATCGCCTGTGTATTCCCCTGTTTCAGGGTTTCCGCAGAAATCGGGATGGCTTTCCGGGCCGAACCAGTCGAAGGTGCCGCCCATGTCCACTTCCTTTTCCGTGGCCATGTCGAAGAGGGTCAAATCCACGGTGGAGCCGCGTGTGTGGCCGCTTTTTTCCATGATGTACTCCTGGGCGAAGAGGACGCTCTTGTCAAGGTCCGGGTAAAAGTAGGGCTTCATTGCCACGTCAGGGATATCGGCCGCCCAGCGGACAAAATGGTCTACGGCTTTCTGGGGCCTGTAGGCGTCGTAGATTTTCAGGCGATAGCCCTGCGCCTTTACGTCGTCGCTGACGGCCTTTAGGGCTTCGGCCGCCTTTTTGGTAAGGAGGGCTGTGGGCTCAAGGTAGCCGTCTATGCGTGCGCCCACAAAGTTGTAGGTGCCGTAGTAGCGGATTTCCAGGATTGCGTCCGGGACGGCCTGCGCCAGCATCACGAATTCACTGGAGTCCTCTGTGGGCGGGACCGTTTTTTTGCACTCACAGCCAGTAAGAAGGACCGCCAAGACGGCGGTTATTGCCATGCCGAAAAATCTTTTC
>JAFVDC010000156.1 GCA_017478685.1 Bacteroidales bacterium
GAAGAAACGGCAATCCCGCTTATCGTGCTGCCGTATTCGGCCCGTCCCCAGCCTCATGAGTACGAGTCCCGTAACGTCCCGCTGGTAGACTATCCGGACAGACAGGAAGCCGTGCTTTACGTAAAACTTGAGGTGGCTCCAAGGCCGGTGGATGGCAATGTCCCTGATGCCGTGTGCAGGTTCTCCTACAGCCTGGACGGCCTTGAATGGACAACCGTCCCCGTAGAGTTCGTGGCCCGGCCGGAACTTTGGATAGGCGCAAAATGGGGCTTTTTCTGCAACCGCTTCAGCCCTAAAAACGATTCCGGCTGCGTGGATGTGACAGATTTGGAGGTGTTATAACTCCCACTCTTCCTTTGGAAGCACTTCTATCCCGTTTGGGTGATAGACGAACCTTTCATAGTAGACCCTGGTTGTCAACTCGCCATTGGTGTCCACTCCCGCTACCGCAAGGGTATACGTCTCTCCTTCAACCGGACGGTCACGGTCCTGGGCGGCAAAATCCCAAAGCACCGTGCTTGAATAAACCATGTGGTCAATGAAGCCGTACTGGTTATACATGTCCAGGAGCATATACAGCAAGCGTTCTTCGGACCTGCTGTAGTTGGCGTCAATGAGGTCTTTTTTCTCGTAATCCCAGAAGAAGAACTCTCCCTCCCGTGAAGGGGTGATAGTAACGGAACTCCCTTCAAACTTGATATCAAAGGTTAGGTCGGATTCCTGGATAGAAGGGGTTTCTACCTCAAGCGTATACACATCTCCTATCCTCTTGTGGGTGTCGGGGTGGATCTGGCAAACTATGAGGCGGTGTTTCTTGCCGGGCTGTATTTCCTTGAGCCTGAAGTCTACATGCCCCTGATAGCAGAACATGTCCCTGAATGATGCGCGGTAGCTGTGGAATTCCTGATAGGAGGAGTAGATCATCTCAAATTGTTCCAAGGAGCCGTCGGCAATTATTTCATCGGACATAGGGAAAGTCATGTCGCCCTCCGATGTTCCGGTGACCGTATACCACACGTCCGGGTTGGCAGGATCTATGGCGATTTCCACCCTGGTGGGGGATATATAAGTGACTTTGAGTGAGAAGCTTGTGGGCTGGTCCAGTCTTTTGCTGCACGCCAGGGCCAGTGAAAGGAGAAGGATGGGGATTATTCTTTTCATGGCTACAGGTCTTTTGCTACGTTGAAGATAAAGCGTAAGGCGCCCATGGAGTGGCTGCCGTATTCCCCGAAATCAAAGCTTATATTACTGTGTTTGAAGTATTGTTCGGCCTTGAGGGCGTTTACAAAGGGTACGGTCTTGTCTTCCCGGCTGTGGAACATGTATATATGTGCCTTGGGCTGAAAATTGAGGGTGGAATTGTGCAGGAGGGCCTTGTACAGGAGGGCTGTCTGGCTGCTGGACTTGTCACGGCCTTCCTCTGTCATTAGTTCATGTAAGGCCTTGGCGCCCATGAGTTTGTTGATTTGCCCAACGGTGTATTTTTTGGAGTTTATCCACTCATCGTAGTTTTCAAGCAGCTTTGGCTGGAAAAAATCGGCCATGTCAAGGTCCAGGGCTTCTCCCACGCTGATTCCCTGGACAATCATGGGAATGGCGCAGGGAATGCCGGTGATGTCTTCTTTCATGGAGAGGTCGAAGGTGGCGTTGAGGTCGTAGGGGCCGCCGCCGGCGTAGACTTTCTCGATGGGAAGCTCAGTAGCATAACGCTCCTGGAGGAGTTTCATTACGGCCATTGTGGTGGAGCCGCCCTGGGAGTAGCCCACGAGGATAACTTTTTCGCTTTCGGGGGCGCGGTCTATATGCTCAAGGTAAGGCTTCACGGCAAGCGCCATGTCCACAACGCTTTGTGCGGTGCTGGCCGTGTGCATGTAAGGGTGAACCATATGTGAAGTAACTCCAAAGCCGATGTAGTCGGCAATGGCCACGGCGTAGCCCTTGCTGGCAATTATGCCTTCCAGCGGGAAACTCTCCGAGGGGCATTCGAAGTTGGCGCCAATGGTGAAGTGGCTCACAATTACAAGGTTCTTCACAGGGCCTTTAGCCGGGACAAGTAGTTTTCCGGAAAGCGTGAGGGGATTCCCGTCTGCGTCCTGTCCTTTGTATGTTCCCGCAATGTGGATGAGGGAATTGCTGTTGATGCTACCAAGAAGCTCCTTCACAATGCTCTGGCCCGTTGCTGCCGCAATTTTGGTGTCGGGCTCTTCGTCGCCGATGTCCATCATGCGGACGTCCGGGTTAAGTTCCCCGTTTTCCATGAAGGTGTCGGCCGATTTTACCGAAAACGGATGGAAGGTGTCAAAATCCACTATCTGGACCTCCGGGTGCTGGCACGCGGCAAGGAGGAGGCTCCCCGCGGCGGCGCAAGCTATGTATCTGAGTATCTTCATATTACCACGCATAGTTAAGGCTTATTGAAAACAGGCGGGATCCTACCATGTAAACTCTGTTGGCGTTTTTGATGGCGTTCAGGGCGCCAAGGCTGAAGGTGCCGGACCACGGCCCTTTCCCAACCTGGACGCTGAAGAAATTGAGGTTGCCGGCCAGCGCAAATTCATGGTTTCCGGCGCTGTCGAACGCCATTATTGCGCCAAATCCAAAGCCGGAATAGAAGCTCACCCACTCCCTTTCAAAATATGTGAAGCGGATTGTGGGCATTGCAATGAGGTTGTAGTTGTTAAGCGGCTTCCCGTTTTCCTGCCAGAAAATACCCTCAAAATCCAGTTCTCCGCCAACGCTGATTGCTTTGGTCAGCCGATAACTGTACTCCGAGAAAATATGCCCGGTATAGCCGAAATTGCTCCTTACATTCCCATCGAGCCCTGTTCCGGGGTGGAACGCAAGGGTTTCAAAGAGCATGTCGCCCCATCCAACGCGCACCTGGCTACGTGGAGTGCCTTTGGGCTCACCCGCCATGGCAAGGAGGGGTGTGAGGAGTATCAGGAGAGTGAGGAATCGTTTCATGGCCTAACTGTTTTCAGATGACAAATATACATATTTTCTTGATAATGAATGTATGTTACATTTTGCACTTCCCGGTTATGCAGTATGGTAAAAATTCCCGATATTTGTATAACCAATAATCCTGCCAATGAAAAACTATATCCTATCCCTATTGCTCCTGATTTTGACAGTAGCACCGGCATTCGGCCAGAAGGTTGTGCACACCGGCCGTTATGCCGCAGACAATGAGGCTCTTAAAGAGGCGCCGGTCCTTCACCCGCGCGTTGTCCTGATGGGAGATTCCATTACGGACTTCTGGCCCCAAAGGAGCCCCGGGCTCTTTGAAAACCACCCCAATATCATCGGCCGTGGAATAAGCGGAGAAGTTTCGGCCCAGATGCTCCTTCGTTTCCAGCCGGACGTGATAGACCTCCATCCGGAAACCGTGGTGATTCTTGCCGGCATCAACGACATAGCCCAGAACCTTGGAGACATCTACAATGAGGACAACACCTTCAACAACATAAAAAGCATGGCCGAACTTGCCATGGCGCATGGAATCAAGGTTGTCCTGTGCTCGCCCCTGCCGTCGGTCAGATGCGGATGGCGTCCGGAAATTGTGGATGTGCCGGAAAAAGTGGCTTCGCTGAGCTCCCGTCTCCGCAAGTATGCCCAGGATAACGAAATTCCCTTTGCCGATTATTACACTGCCCTTGCGGGTGAAGACGGAAAGACCATCAGCGGGGAATATTCCGAGGACACCGTCCATCCCAATGCCGCCGGCTATGCAGTGATGGAAGAGGTCCTGCTTGGCGTTCTGTAAATTCGGCACGGATAAAATTGCGCGTGGGCGGTTGGAAATGTGTGCAAACGTTTGTATCTTTGTACGATTAATTATTAACACTGGATAAGTATGGCTAATATCTTTTCCCTTGAAGGAAAAAACGCCTGGGTTACAGGTGCTGCGTACGGAATTGGCTTTGCCATTGCAAAGGCGTTCGTGGAAGCAGGCGTAAAGAACATCATTTTCAATACATCCAATGAGGCTTCCATGGAAAAAGGCCTTGAGGCTTACAAGGAAGCCGGTATCACCAATGTTCACGGCTATGTCTGCGACGTAACCGACGAAGTTGCCGTGAGGGCACTTGTGGAACGCATCCACAAGGAAATCGGCCAAATTGACATCCTTGTGAACAACGCCGGAATCATCAAGCGCATCCCCATGCATGAGATGTCCAGGGCCGAATTCCAGAGGGTTATAGACGTAGACCTTGTGGGCCCGTACATCTGCAGTGCCGCCGTGGTGCCGGAAATGATGGAGCGCCGTGAGGGCAAGATCATCAACATCTGCTCCATGATGAGTGAGCTCGGCCGTGAAACCGTAAGCGCATACGCCGCAGCAAAGGGCGGTCTCAAGATGCTCACCCGCAACATCTGCTCCGAATACGGAGAGTACAACATCCAGTGCAACGGCATCGGCCCCGGTTACATTGCAACGCCCCAGACCGCACCGCTGCGCGAAATCCAGCCCGACGGCTCCCGTCATCCCTTCGACAGCTTCATCTGTGCCAAAACTCCCGCAGGCCGTTGGCTTGATCCCAGTGAACGGGGCGGTCCCGCAGTGTTCCTTGCCTCCCATGCCTCAGATGCCGTCAACGGCCACATCCTTTATGTAGACGGCGGTATCCTGGCATACATCGGCAAACAACCTAAATAATGGAACAGGTTTTTAGTTACATCATCGGCCTTGGGGCGGCGGTGATGATGCCCATCCTCTTCTTTATCCTGGGGGTGTGCATCGGCATCAAGCCGGGAAAGGCTCTGAAAAGCGGCCTTTTGGTGGGCGTGGGCTTTGTGGGCCTCAGCGTTGTTACCGCCCTTCTCACATCCAGCCTTGGAGGGCCCCTGAAGCAGGTTACGGAGATTTACGGCCTGCAGCTTGGCATCTTTGACATGGGCTGGCCGGCGGCTGCAAGCGTGGCGTACAACACCACCGTGGGCGCTTTCATAATCCCGGTGTGCCTTGCCATCAACGTGGTGCTGCTGCTTTGCAAAGCCACCAACACCATCAACATAGACCTCTGGAACTACTGGCACTACGCCTTCATCGGCGCGGTGGTCTACTTCGCCTCAGACAACATCTGGTGGGGCTTTTTCGCCGCCATCATCTGCTTCATCGTCACCCTTGTGATGGCAGACCTCACAACCAAGAAGTTCCAAAGCTATTACAAAGACCTTGACGGCATTTCCATTCCCCAGCCTTTCTGCCAGGGCTTCGTGCCCTTTGCCGAAGGTCTCAACTGGTGCATGGACCGTATTCCCGGTTTCAACAAGCTTGATATTGATGCCGAAGGAATGAAAAAGAAGTTCGGCCTTCTTGGAGAACCTCTTTTCCTTGGTGTAATAGTGGGCCTTATCATTGGCTGCCTCAGCTACCCTTCATGGAGCGAGATAGCGGCCAACATCCCCGCCATCCTTGGCCTTGGCATCAAGATGGGCGCCGTTATGGAACTCATTCCCCGCATTACCAGCCTTTTCATTGAGGGCCTGAAACCCATCGCTGAAGCTACCAAAGACCTGGTTTCAAGGAAGTTCAAGAATTCCGCCGGAATCAATATCGGCATGAGCCCCGCCCTTGTGATAGGCCACCCCACAACGCTGGTGGTGTCCCTTCTCCTCATCCCCTGCACTCTTCTTCTGGCGGTTATCCTGCCCGGCAACCAGTTCCTGCCCCTGGCCTCGCTGGCCGGCATGTTCTACGTGTTCCCGGCAGTGCTTCCCGTCACAAAGGGCAATGTGGTCAAAACCTTCATTATCGGCCTTGTGGCCCTTACCGTGGGCCTCTATTTTGTGACGGACCTCGCCCCGTACTTCACCCAGGCCGCACAGGACGTCTATGCCCGCACCGGAGACGCCGCAGTGGCCATTCCGGAAGGCTTCCAGGGCGGAGCGCTGGATTTTGCCTCCAGCATCTTCTCCTGGGTAATCTTCCATCTTGTACATGACCTGAAGTGGGTTGGCGCCGGCATCCTTGTTGCCGGAACCACCGTGATGGCAATCATCAACAGACGCAGAATCATCAAAGCATCATATGAAAAAAATCCTGACGGCAGCACTGCTGCTTAGTACAATTGCAATGAGCGCACAGACAAAGTACACAATCCAGACAGCCTGTCATCCCTCGGATGTCAAGGGCTATGACACCGAAACCCTTCGTGAGCGTTTCATGATGGCAGAGGTAATGGTGGCCGATGAAATCCGCCTCACCTACTCCATGTACGACCGCTTCATCTTCGGAGGCGCATTCCCGGTGGCCCATGAACTTAAACTGGAAACCATAGACCCCCTGAAGGCTCCGTATTTCCTCTTCAACCGTGAACTTGGCGTCATCAACATTGGCGGAGACGGCATTGTGACCGTAGACGGCAAGGAGTATGTCCTCAAGTTCAAGGAGGCCCTTTATGTTGGCCGCGGCAACAAAGACGTCACTTTCCGCAGCAAGGATGCCTCAAAGCCCGCAAAGTTCTACCTCAATTCGGCCACGGCACATAAGGCCTACAAGACCCAGCTTATCACAATTGACGGCCGGAAGGGTTCTCTCAAGGCAAATTCCTTTGCCGCCGGAAAGATGGAAGACTCCAACGACCGCGTGATTAACCAGCTTATTGTGAACAATGTCCTTGAAGAGGGCCCCTGCCAGCTTCAGATGGGCCTTACTGAGCTCAAGCCCGGATCTGTGTGGAACACCATGCCCGCCCATACGCACGCCCGCCGCATAGAGGCGTACTTCTATTTCAATGTGACTGAGGGCAACATGATCTGCCACCTGATGGGCGAGCCCCAGCAGGAGCGCGTTGTGTGGCTTGCCAACGAGCAGGCTATCATGAGCCCGGAGTGGAGCATCCACGCCGCGGCAGGCACATCAAACTACATGTTCATCTGGGGTATGGCCGGAGAGAATCTGGACTATGGAGACATGGACAAGATTCCTTACACGGAAATGCGTTAGTCGGGGATAACTTGCATCCTTATTCTTTTAGCCTTGGGATAGAGGTTGTTACACCTTGTCCCAAGGTTTTTTGCATCTCCAAGCGGGTGGCCTTCGTAGCATATTTTTATAAGGCCGATGGGCGCGTCTTCCAGCCTCAGGGCATCCCCGTGGAGGTACCGTAGCGCTGTCCGGCGGTCTACGTTTACGTGGGGGAGGCCATCGTCATGCCCGGACTGACCGGGCATCTCGGCCCTGAAGATTTTCAGCGGATCCCCCGTACGCACGCCGCTGGAACTTCCGTGCTTTCTTAGCGCGGCAACGTACTGCCCTTCGCCTGGAACAAGGCCCGGCAGCATGAGCTGCCCGAAGCGGGTTTTCACGGCAGGAGGGAAGTCTTCCGGAGGCACTGTTTCGGCCCCGAGTTCCTTGGAAATCCACTCCACGGTGTCGTCGTTTTCAAGGTGGTTGAAGGTGCAGGTGGAGTAGATGAGGATGCCGCCGGGCTTCAGTGCGGGCCAGACATCGGCAAGGATGCGGCGGCTTCTGGAGGCGCAGAATTCCACTGCCCCGAGGGACCAGTCTTCCACGGCTTTGTCGTCTTTTCGGAACATGCCTTCTCCGGAGCAGGGGACATCGGCCACAATCATGTCAAAGATGGGGCTGCCTCCAAAGGCCGAAGGGTCTCTGGATACGGCGCCTACGCGAGGGTCTCCCCAGGTTTCGATATTGGATTTGAGGATGCCGAAGCGCGCCTTCATGACTTCGTTGGAAAGGAGGGTGAAGTTGTCTCCGAAGCGCTCCCTGAGGGATGCCGCAAGGTCTGTGGTTTTGCCGCCGGGAGCTGCGCAAAGGTCCAGAACGGTCATTCCGGGGGTGTCCATGAAGCGCCGGGCTACATGGCCTGGGAACATGGCGCTGGTGTCCTGGACGTAGTAGCATCCGGCATGGAAAAGAGGGTCCAGGGTGAACGATGGCCGCTCTCTCAGAAGGTAACCGTACGGGCTCCAGGGCACGTTTTCGGCCTCAGGGAACGGACATTCCTTCAGCTTCTCCGGGTTAAGGCGGATAGATACGGACGGCTCCCCGCCAAGCGCCTCAAGTACCTTGGCGGCCAGTTCCGCTCCAATGGATTCGGCCAGCAGTCTTTTGAATTCTTCTGTCATAATACTTGAGATTTCTCCGCTCGCTTCGCTAGGTCGAAATGACAGGGTGGGGTGTCATTTCGAGCGGAGCCCGAAGGGCGGAGTCAAGAAATCTCATTTCATCCAGTTTTTGGGGTCGAAGCCTTCCGGCATCTTGCCGTTGGAGGCATCGGCAATGCCGTCCACAACCTTGTCAAGGGCTTCCTTGAGTTTGCCGGAGAGCATCATCTTCATCATGAGATTGAGGTCCGCCTCCACTTTTATGTGGAAGTCTGTCTTAAAGGGATCCTCAGCGGCGGGGTCAAAGTGAAGGACAATGTGGAAGGCGAAGGGTGCGCCGTAATCCACAAGTTCTATGCGGGAGTAGGGGACCCTTTCATGCACTTTTACGCCAATGTTGAAGCCCTGAACCGTGGCCTGGAGGGTGTCAAAGGTGGCATCTATCATGTCCTTCTTGTCTTCAGGAAGCATTGCCTTGAAGTTCTGGAGGTCCGTGAAAGACATGTAGAGTTCATGGGGCTGGCGGGAAACTATGCCGTGTTTGCTTTCTATTGTTGTCATAAGTTTGTATCTTTGTATGTTTCGGCAGAAAAGGGACTGCCGGTTGCAAAGATAACAAAAACTATGCATAAAATATATTTCGGCAAGCGTACCATCATTATTTGTTCTCCTCTGGACGAAGCCCTCTCGGATCCCAACTCCGTAGAGTTCCATGTGGGGGAGAAACTGGACATCCATCACCTTGTGCGCATGTTCGAGGTCCAGGACACGCTGTCACGCATATATATTCCATCTGAAAACGAGGAAAAAACATATCGCCGCCTGTGCGCTGAGTTCAAGGAGGTGAATGCCGCCGGCGGGCTTGTGAGTACCCGCCGCGGAGACTTCCTGCTCATTTCGCGTAACGGCCTCTGGGACCTTCCTAAGGGCCATCAGGAGCCCGGAGAGGACATTGAGATATGCGCCGTCCGTGAGGTCCAGGAGGAAACCGGGGTAGACCAGCTGGAACTTCGGCGCCTCATATGCATAACGGACCATGTGTATCTTCGTGACGGCCTTTGGCACCTCAAGCACACCTGGTGGTACGACATGCTTTACACAGACCCCACCAACCTCACGCCCCAGCGTGAAGAAGACATCACCAAGGCCGCCTGGGTGGCCAAATCCTCCCTGCCTCCCTTCCTCAAAAACACCTACCCTTCCATAATGGAAGTCTTCCGCGAGGCCCGGATCTAGCCAGCCCTTTCTCTCCCTCATTCCCTCACTCCCCCTCTCTCCCTCTCTTCCTCTTAGCGCCCACTTCTTGTTTCTCCCCTTGTGGTGGAGGCTAACTTGCTGTAAATCAAATGTTTATAGAAAAGCCTACCAGAAAAAGTTCTGGTAGATACTTGTGTAAGCACTTGAATATCAGTAAATTAACCTCCACCGCTTCGGCATTGCGCGAAGAGCGTCACGGCAGCACGGAGGGGAAATGCATGTCGGGGCAACGAGCCACGCGTTTTTGGCGTTTTTCGTGCAAATCGCTGCCCCAATGGGCAAGGAGTCATGCATTTTGGGCGTTTTTCGTGTAAGCCGCTGCCCCGGGAGAGACATTATCGGCCCGAATGCTGCTTGCGGTAGAGTTCCCAGCTGTTGAAGAGGTTCTGCCAAATGGCGTAGAGGCCTCCGGCAACGGATGTGACGGGAGTCATGTAATTGTAACCCAGCCAGATAAGGAAGCCGGTGTTCTTCTGGCCAAGGGCCTGGCCGGCGGTGAGGCTGGCTGCTTTATCGGCCTCCATGTGGCGGCCGGCAAAAAACTGCACAAAGCAGCATAGTACGGACACCAGCACAATTCCGGCAACTGCCACAGCGCCAAGGCCGCTTTCCATGAGAGCCCGCGTGGCCAGAATCATTGCAAGGGTGAGCCCCACGCCCCACACATAGAAGGAATTGCCGCTCCATCTCATGAGGCGACGCTGCAGGCCGTGAGTGGTGTAGCGGATAAGCCAGGCCAGAAGTCCGGGCAGCACCAGCACGGGGAAAACCTTAAGCGCAATGTGCCCCACATAGGCCCAGAAGCCCATTGTGGCCGAAGGATTCACCATGGGAATCACAAGCGGAATGAGGAAGGTGCCGGCAAGGTTTATCATCACAAGATAGGTGACGGTACCGGCAAGGTTGCCACCCAGTTTTTCCGTAATAACCCCCGCAGCCGATGCCGTGGGGCATATCATGCACAGCATGGCGCACTCAAGGAGCATTCGGCCCACCCCTTCCGGAGCCTTTGAAACCGCAAAGGCCAGGATAAGGAAGGAGCCAACCTGAAGGGCCAGGGCCATGGCATGCCACCGGGTGAGCCGAAGGTCATGGGGGGAAATCTTCACAAACTGGAAAAACAGCAGGACGGCTATCACAAGCCGCTGCCCCTCGGAGGCGCAGATATGAAGCGTGCGCTCATAGCTGTGAAGCCACGGGGTGAAGTAGTAAAGAAGATACAGGCTCACCCCCAGCACTATGGCGCCGGGCAGCATCCAGTCGTTCAGAACTTGCCTGGTCTTTGGACTCATTTTTTAGAGAAAATGCGGTCTATCAGGGGATCCGTGAATCTCATGCAAATGCCTGTGAGTATGGCAAGTATGAGGGTC
>JAFVDC010000157.1 GCA_017478685.1 Bacteroidales bacterium
CCTCACCGCCCTCTTCGACTCCACCCAGGCCCTCTACTTCGACGAATCCAAGGTGATCGACCTCACCCCCGAAGCCCGCAAGGCCCTTGGAATTGCAGAAGGCCGCACCCTTGAAGCCCTCCAGGCCGAACTCCAGGCTCAGGCCCAGGCCGCTGCCGGCCAGGCTCCCGCCGCCGCCCCCGCTGCCAAGTAACTCTTCGCACCCTTGATAGTTCTCCCCTTGTGGTGGAGGCTATCTATTTAGCAATCAATTAATTACAGAGGTCTCTACTAGAAAAAGTTCTGGTAGAGACCTCTGTAATTAATTGAGCATCAAGCAAGTAACCTCCACCAAGGCTACTTGCAAATAAGCGTTGCAGATGTAGCGTCCGTGACGGTGACGTCCGTGTAATCGCCTTTTTTAAGGTTCCGGGCGGGGAATACGCACATCATGTTGTTGGAGGCACGGCCGCAAAGCATGTTGGAGTCCCGTTTTGAGGGGCCTTCCACCAGGACGTGCATGGTCCGGCCAATCTGTGCGCGGTAACGCTCCAGGGACTTACGGTTCTGGAGTTCAATTATTTCGTTGAGCCTGCGGTTCTTGATGTCTGCGGGAACGTCGTCCTGCATGGTGCGGTTGGCAAGCGTTCCGGGGCGGTCGGAGTAGGCGAACATGAAGGCCCAGTCAAAGCCCACTTCCTCCATGAGGCTTAGAGTGAGCGCGTGGTCTTCCTCGGTTTCCGTGCAGAAACCCGCAATCACATCCGTTGTGAGGCCGCAGTCCGGCATCACTTTACGGATTTTTGAAACCCTTTCCAGATACCACTCACGGCTGTATTTCCGGCGCATGAGATCCAGCATACGGGTGCTTCCGGACTGCACCGGAAGATGGATGTGGCGGCAGATGTTGGGTTTGGAGGCCATTGTGTAAATGACTTCGTCGGAGATGTCCTTAGGGTGGGATGTGGCAAAACGGACGCGAAGGTCCGGCGCTATGTCAGCCACGCGGGAAAGAAGCTGCGCAAAGTTGACGGTCTCGGTTTCTGACTTGTACAGGTAACTGTCCACGTTCTGCCCAAGGAGGGTAACTTCCTTGTAGCCCTTACGGTAAACGTCGCAGGCCTCGCGCACAATGGAGTTGGCGTCGCGGGAGCGTTCGGCCCCACGGGTATAGGGCACCACGCAGTAGGAACACACGTTGTTGCATCCGCGCATGATGGAGATGAAGGCCGAAATCCCGTTCTTGTCCGTGCGGACGGGGGTGATGTCCGCATAAGTTTCCTCGCGGGAAAGGAGGACGTCCATCTGGGGGCTGTCCGGCGTGATGGCGTCAAGAAGGCGCGGCAGGCTGCGGTAGGAGTCCGGCCCCACCACAAGGTCCACTTTTCCGGTATCCAGGAGCTTGTCCTTGAGGCGTTCGGCCATACAGCCAACTATGCCCACAAATACGCCGGGCCTTGCTTTTTTCTGCTGATTGAAAACTTCTATGCGGCCCCAGATGCGCTGCTCCGCGTTGTCGCGGATGGAGCAGGTATTGGCCATTATGAGGCTGGCTTCCTCCATGCTTTCCGTGCGCTCATAGCCGGCCTTTTGAAGAATCGCGAATATGACTTCGGTGTCGTTTACGTTCATCTGACACCCGTATGTTTCTATGTATGCCTTTTTCATAGGGTGCAAAGGTACTCAAAAAAAATGAAAAACACGGTTGCGCCGCTATCCCACATCCTCGCACTGTTCGTCGGCAAAGGAGAAGAAGGAGTCTTCGGCCACAATTATGTGGTCCATGAGGGTTATCTCAACGGCCCTGAGGGCCCTTTTGAGGCGTTCCGTCTGGCGGATGTCGGACTCCGACGGCTTGCTGTCCCCGCTGGGGTGGTTGTGCACCAGGATTATGTGGGAGCACTGTTTCTCTATTGCCTTTTTAAGGATTCGGCCGGTATCCAGAAGCACCATCTCAAGGCTGCCGGAATGGATCATCTCCTTGCCCAACACAAAGTTCATGCGGTTGAGATAAATCACCCAGCACTCCTCATGGTCCAGGCCCTTGAAGTGCGGCAGCATGATTCCGTACACCTGTTTTGGGGAAGTGAGAGCCTTCTTTTCAAGGATGGCGTTTTCTTCAAATGAGCGCCTCCCAAGTTCCATTGCGGCCGAAATCACCAGTGCGCGTACCTCCCCTACGCCTTTCTGGGCCATGAGGCGCCGGATGGGCGTGGCGGCAAGGAGGGTGAGCCTGCCTTCGCTCATGGCAATGAGTTCCTGGGCAACCTCCATCACGTTTTTCCCGCCCACGCCGCTGCCAAGCAGGACCGCCAGTAGTTCTGCGTTGCTCAGGGCCCTTGCGCCCCTTATCCTCAGTTTCTCCCGCGGACGCTCGTCCGGGAACATTTCCTTGATCTTCATGGCCGCAAGGTAAGTGATAAAAACGAAAAACAACACCTTCCCGTAAGAGAAAGTGTTGTTTCACGTGATTATTTTGCTGTTTTTATTGAATGAAGGCCAGGATTTCAGATTTTGAAACATTGTCTCCCTGCTTTGCGGGGGCTGCCACAACAATTCCGTCCACGGCCGCCACAATGTCTTCAAGTCCGTAGAAGGTTTGTACATGGCCGATAATCTCCCCGGCTTTCACCTTCTTTCCGGCGATGGGGGCCTTGGAGGCGTCGTCTACGTCCAGTTCCCAAAGGAGCTGGCCCTTGACGGGGCTCTGGACGGGAGTGGCCTTGGGGTATTTCTGGATGTAGGCATCGATGTCAATCTTCGGCATTTCCACAACTGGACGCTCCACCACAATGGGGGCGCCGGCCTTGGCCTTGAGTTCCGCGAGCTCCTTGTTGAAGCGCTCCTTGGCAACTCCGCTGCGGTAATCGCGGTACTGGCGTTCATGCATGGCAAGTTCAAAGAGTTCTTCGTCGTCCTCACCGTAGTCCCAGCCTTCCTCGTCCATCATCTTGCGGAACTTGGGGAGTTCGTCGGGGTAATTGTCCTGAGGGTTGCCGGTTGTGAACTCCATGCCCTTCTCCTTTGCCAGGGCCACGATTTCCGGGGCCAGTTCTCCGGGGAGCTTGCCCATGTGGCCGAGGATCATGCCCCAGGTGTCTTTGTCTATGGTGGTCCAGCGGGGCTTGTCCTGAAGCATGTTGTAGAGGTTCATGAGGGCGGTGTTCTTGACGTACTGGCTGAAGGGGGTCACCAGCGGAGGGTACCCGAGGCGCGGCCATACATACTCCACTTCCTCGAAGAGTTTCACCATGAGGGTGTCAAGGCTCATCTCCGGCCTGCCGTGGGCGCGCTGGGTGGCGTTGATTGCACCCTGGAAGCCCTTTAGGTCGGCCATCATGGAGCCCATCATGCCGCCTGGAAGGCCGCAACCCACAAGGAGGGAGGTCATGCGGGAGTTGGAGGGGTTGATCCAGTAGCCAAGGAAGTCGTCTATGAACTTCTGGGTAAGGCGCATTACCTCCATGTAGGCGTCCATGTTGAGGTCCTTCACAAGGAAGCCATCACTGC
>JAFVDC010000158.1 GCA_017478685.1 Bacteroidales bacterium
TTTACAAGAAATACGGGCTGCAGGCCGACATGACCAGCTTTGCAAAAACCGCCACGCTCCAGAGCATAAAAAATGAGGTCCTGAAGGTGCTCATGTCCGGAGAAAAGAAGGCTTCGGCAGCGGCCGCTCCTGTATCTACGGAGCCTCATGAACTTACCTTCCAGCAGCAGGGCGTTTTCTTTGACTGCATGAAGGCCCCCTGGGAAACCCAGTACAACATCCCCATGCTGTGGCGTTTCCCGGATGGAACTTCGGCCGAAGCCGTTAAAAACGCCGTTACGGAGGTCCTTAAGGCACATCCCGGCCTTAACGTAAGCTTTGAGCAGAAGGACGGAAAAGTGTTTGCCGTGCCTTCCACCGCGGAGCCCGTGGTTGAAACCGAGGAACTTAAGGAAAGCATTACCGCCCGCAGCTTCAAGGAGCAGTTTGTGAAGCCCTTCAATCTCCAGGGATTCCCGCTTTACAGAGTCAAGGTCCTTTCAACCCCGGACGGCGTGGTTCTGGCCACTGATTTCCACCACCTTATCTTCGACGGCGCGTCCTACGACATCTTCGGCAAACAACTTTCTGCCGCCCTTGGTGGCGTTAAACCTGAGGCCGAAGCCTACACCTACGCGCAGTATGCGAAGGACCAGAAAGAGAGCGTGGACGGCAAGGAATTCAAGGAGGCCGAAGCCTTCTTTGCAAAGCAGCTTGAGACCTTTGAAGAGGCATCGGAGATACTCCCCAACCTCCCCGCCCAGGAAGGAAAGGGACGCGAACTCTATATAGAAGAGCCCGTAAACGCCCCCGGAATTGCAGCAAAGTGCAGGGAACTTGGAATCACTCCTGCAAGCTACTTCCTTGCCGCTGCGTACATGGCGGTTTCGGCATTCACAGGAAAGCGCAACGTGTATATGTGCACGGTGTCCGGCGGAAGGTCGGACCTCCGTACCTCGGATACCATGGGCATGTTCGTGAACACCCTGGCCCTTGCCGGGGATGTGCGCGATGATACCGTTAGCAGCTACCTCAAGGCAGTCCACGAGGACTTCTCCGGCACCCTTTCCCATGAGAACTACCCGTTCTCCCGAATTGCCGCAAAATTCGGCTTCCAGCCAAAGATAATGCTGGCCTACGAGGTTGGCGTGGTGGAAACCTACCCCGGCCTGAGCTCTGAAATAATGGAAACCGGCTATCCCAAGTTCCCGGTAAGTATCTTTGTAGACGGAGAAGAGGGCAAGGAGCGCATTGTGGTGGCCTACGATAACTCCCTCTACAGCCAGGGAATAATGCAGCGCTTTGCAAAGACCATTGCCAGTGTTGCCGCCGGTATGCTCAAGGCCGAAAAGACCTCCGAAGTCCCGTTTGTAGATTCCGCATCACTTGAGGAACTGGACGACTTCAACCACTATTTCCAGAAGGTGGATACCTCAGAGACAGTGGTGTCGCTGTTCAGGAAGCAGGCCGCCGCAACTCCAGGCGCCGTCGCCCTCATTTCCGGCGGTAAAACCTGGACTTACGCCGAAGTGGACGCTGTTTCCGACCGCGTTGCAGCCTACGTCTCTTCCCTTGGCTTCGGCCGTGAGCAGGCGGTGTCCGTCCTTATCGGCCGAAACGAGTGGATGGTACTTGCCTCCCTTGGTATCCTGAAGGCCGGTTGCGCATATCAGCCGCTGGATCCTTCCTACCCCGCAGAGCGCCTGAGTTTCATGATAAAGGACTCCGGAGCAGGGCTCCTCATTGCCGACGAAGACCTTGTGGGCATACTTCCGGAGTATAAGGGAAAGGTGCTGAGAACTTCCGAGATTGCAGGCCTTCCTGAAGGTAAAGTCCCCGCCGGGCCTTCCCCCGAAGACCTCTTCATCCTGCTTTATACTTCCGGCTCCACGGGTGTGCCCAAGGGCGTTATGCTGGAGCACCGGAACCTTGTGAATTTCTGCGCCTGGTACCGCTCTTACTACAGTCTGAAGCCTTCCGACAGGGTTGCGGCATATGCAAGTTACGGCTTTGACGCCTGCATGATGGACATGTACCCCGCCCTTACAACCGGCGCGGCCGTGTGCATAATTCATGAGGAAATCCGCCACGACATGATGGCACTGGATGCCTTCATTACGGAAAACGGCGTCACGCACAGCTTCATGACCACCCAGGTGGGCGTGATGTACTCCAGGAACTTCCCGGACAACAAGAGCATAAGACACCTTTCCGTTGGCGGAGAGAAACTGGTGTCTACAGACCCGCCCAAGTATGGCTTCCACAACGCCTACGGCCCCACGGAGTGCACCATATTCGCCACAATTTTCAAGATTGACGAGAAGGAGGAGAACTTCCCCATCGGCCATCCTCTTGACAATGTGCTGTGCTATGTCGTGGACCGTGACTTCCGCAGGCTCCCCGTGGGCGCTCCCGGAGAACTTCTCATTGCGGGCGCCGGCGTTGGCAGGGGCTACCTTAACCAGCCGGAGAAAACGGCCGAAGCTTTCATTGAGAACCCGTTTGTAAAGGGCATGAGGGCATACCGGTCCGGTGACATCGTGCGCTTCAGGGAAGACGGAAACATTGAGTTTGTGGGCCGCCGTGACTCCCAGGTTAAAATCCGCGGTTTCCGTATTGAGACCAAGGAGGTGGAGGCCGTGATAAGGGAAATGCCCGGAGTCAAGGACGTCACCGTCCAGGCCTTTGACAAGCCCTCTGGAGGCAAGTTCCTGGCCGCATACGTGGTGTTCGACGGCACTATGGACTCTTCGGCCATAGCCCAGTTCATCCGTGACCGCAAGCCGCCGTACATGGTGCCGGAGAGCTTCACGCAGATTGATGCCATCCCGCTCAACGTGAACCAGAAGGTGGACAGGAAGGCTCTCCCCGCCCCCACTCCCAAGACCTCCGATGACTACGTTGCCCCGGAAACCCCGGCCGAAAGGATACTCTGCAAGGTGTTCGCCTCCGTCCTTGACATGGAGAAGGTAAGCGTGCTGGACAATTTCTTCGACCTTGGAGGTACTTCCCTCGTTGTTACCAACGTGCTTGTTTCGGCCCAAAGGGAGGGACTTAACTTTGCCTATGCCGATGTCTTCACGCATCCTACGGCCCGGAGCCTGGCAGCCTTCATCGAGGGCCCCCACGACGAAAAGCCTGGCTCTGAAGACGTGGCGGACTACGACTATTCGGCCATTGACGCCCTTCTTGCCGGGAACACCCTGGACGCCTTCCTCAGCGGAAAACCCCAGCCTCTTGGGAAGAATATCCTCCTTACCGGCGTAACCGGCTACCTTGGCATCCATGTGCTCAAGGAACTGATTATGAGCACTCCCGCCGATACCGTGGTATGGTGCCTCATAAGGGCGCGTCAGGGCGGAACCACCGCCCACTGGCTCAAGGAAATGCTGGTCTACTACTTTGAGGACGACTTCTTCCCGCTTCTTGGAAAGCGCATACGCATTGTGCAGGGAGACATCACGCAGCCATCTGTATTCCAGTCCCTGCTTGACAGCGGCACCGCCTTTGACGTGGTTATAAACTGCGCCGCCAACGTGAAACACTTCTCCAAAGGCACGGACATCGAGGACGTGAACTACGGCGGAGCCAAGAACGTGGTGGACTTCTGCGAGCGTAACGGCGCCCGTCTGGTGCACATCTCCACGGAGAGCGTGGGAGGCTCCACCAAGGGCGTACAGCCGGTGATTTTCAGGGAGCAGCAGCTCTACTTCGGCCAGCTGACTTCAAACCAGTATGTGCATTCAAAGTTCCTGGCCGAACGCCATATCCTGCAGCACATGGCCGACGGCCGAATAAACGCCAAGATCCTGAGGGCCGGAAACCTTGCTTCCCGCACGGCAGACGGCGAGTTCCAGATGAACATGAACTCCAACACGTCCATGGGACGCCTCAAGGCCATCAAGAAACTTGGAATGGTGCCTTACGCCAGCACAACGCAGAGGGTGGAATTTACGCCTATCGACGAAGCCGCCCGCGCCGTGGTGCTTCTAGCCACCACGCCCCGTGAAAACTGCGTCCTGCACGTTTCCAACAACCACCTTGTTCCTATGGAGGATGTGGTTGAGAGGCTTTCCGTTGTGGACGGCGAGCCGCTGAAATACGCAGAGAACCAGGAATTTGCCGCCGCGCTCCAGCAGGCCATGGCAGACCCTGAGATGGCCCGTAACCTTTCGGCACTTGTGGCATACACGCGCTCTTCCGCAGACGACCCCGAGGTCATCAACTGGCCTTCAACCAGCTTCACGGTCCAGATTCTCCTGAGGCTGGGCTTCCACTGGAACACGACTTCGGCAAGTTACCTTGACCGGATGTTCGACTTCCTTAGCGGAATGGGTTATTTCAATTCCTATCGGACGTCTAACCAGAGGGTTTCCGAAGTCCCGTCATAGTAGCGGAGCACAGCCTTGAATGTGTGGGCTCCGCTTACTGTTTGAGGTTCGGCCACCGGGGCGCCGTCCAGGAACCATGATACGTCTTTGAGTGTCTTTCCGGCCTGAGGCACTGCCTGAGGCACGCCGTCTACCATTTTTATGTATGCGGCGTCAAAAAAGTCGGGAGTCTTTTCCGGGGCGGGAAGTTCCAGGCCGGCGTAAATGAGATAGTCGTACTGTGTCCAAACCGTTCTCCAGGAGGTTGGGGTGGTGTCAAAGTCTTTCCTGGCAAAATTTCCGCCGAGGGAAGTGCCGCCATTCTCTCTCATGAAAAACGGATACTGCCCGGACACTACACCGGTGAGGCCGTATCCAATATAGACATCTTTCCCTTCAGGCAAGACAATGTCCAGTCCTTGAATGTCGTACTTTACAATTCCCCCAAATTGAAGGTTGTCAATCTTGTGGAAGAGCGCAAGGTCATCGTCAAAGTAAACCAGGAGATATGCGTCCGTATAAGTGCACTCCGACACTGCAAACCGGATGTCTGTGAGCCTGCATCCGGCATAGCCCAACTGCGCAATCTCGTCCTTGGCGTAACGCATTGCAACGGCAAAGTTGCCGCTTCCCAGGCCGCCCCTGCTGAGGCTTCCGGTATCGGACACCTTGGAAAGTTCCGTCTTGGGACATTCGTCTATGCCGAAAAGGGTGAAATTACGGATGCACCTGTTTTCCGTGCTCATGGTAATGTTCTCGGAGACAGGGATATAACCGTTCTTTCTTACGGTAAGGACCTGATCTTCGGTGCTGAGGCCGGAGATATCTATGCTGTAATATCCGTCGGCGTCGGTTTCGGCCACAATGTCCGTGGGAAGCACGGAAGGAGCCCCGGCAAAGGGATAGGCCGCCCTTGAAAGGACCACCTGCGCCCCTTCTATCGGCTTTCCGGAAGTATCCTTCACGGTGCCGTACAATGTGCTTTCGGCCGAAATAAAGGCCGTGAAAGTGGTGATTCCGCCGGAGAGGGTTATTTCACTTAGGTCAAGCCCGGCGTAATTCCCGGACCACTGCTTCAGGGAGACGCTATTCGCAGTGGAATTTGTTCCTCCGAAAAGCCTTCCGGCAAGCTTTTCCGGGAGTCCGCCTGCATTGTCAATGATATAGTAGCAGGGATGCCCGTAATATGCGTTTATCTTGTTGGTATTCTCCCACAGATAAGCTGCCGTATTGCCGGACACATTGTTCTCCGACTGGTCTACATGGTAAACGGCAAGTCCGGTTTCCTGGATGCCGGCGTCCCATCCTTCTCCGTTACGGGTTTCAAGGATGAAGTACTCACCTTCGTTTTGGGTCTTGAACTTGTAGGCGGCATTCTCCTGAAGCGGGGCAAGGGAATAACTGCCGCCGGAAGTTATAAGTTCCGGTTCCTTCATCCATCCCAGCATGTGGCGCTCAAGGGCGGTGAAATACGGCGGGCACTTGCCGCGCAAGTTGTAATTTCCACTG
Source organism: Bacteroidales bacterium (assembly GCA_017478685.1). The sequence continues at coordinate 5,859 of JAFVDC010000158.1, forward strand.
CACATGACATCAAACTTATCCGTAGTGTAGGCATTCTGCCCGCCTGTCTCATAGTCTGTGTCGTAGAAATCCGGAAGGCCCAAGGAGTGTGCGAACTCATGGACCGTGGTGCCTATTCCGCACATTTCCGTGCCCGTGGCCCCAAATAGTTCGGATGTACAGAAGTATTTCCGGGCCACAACGCCGTCGAAGGTGGCATACATGGTGGCCTGGTGCGGCCAGATTGATTCTTCTCCGGCTCCTTCGGCCTCATTGTGACCGGCGTAATACACCAGGATCATGTCTATGTTGCCATCTCCGTCGGAGTCGTATTTGGAGAAATCAACTTCAGGGTCCAGTATCTCAAAGGCTTCCTTGATTGCCTTGGAGACGCCGTATTTGTCGTAGTAGGCCGATGACTGTGAGAGGGTTACGGGGCCAAGAACCTCAAAGGAGGGCCGATACTGCCCAAGGGAGTTATCCATATAGTAATCCCTGACTGAGCCGTATCCTCCGTTTTCGCTGTAACCTTCCTGGTTAAGGAGATTATGGAAACGGGTCTTGGGGTCATCCACCACGAATGTGGAATCCGAGAAATTTATAAGAAGTGCCGGTATTGTGCGGTCTCCGAAGTTGGTCACGGGAGGGTTGTCATAGCTGGACCACTGGGCCCTGGCCTGGATTTGGGCACTCCTTTGAAGCGGAGTCCGGTACTGCGCTATGGCCTTTCCGGAAGGCCGCCAGAAGCCGTCAGGGCCTTTTTCCACTATGGTGCCGGACTGGTTTGTCATCCAGTGGCAGAATTCGTCTCCGTGAAGGGTGAGCACAATTATGGAGCCGTCCGGCTGCCGCACTTTATAAGGGCCGGGATTTGCAGGTGCGGCAAGGGCCATAATGGCCGAACCAAGCACAAGGCCTATGGTAAAGAGTATCTTTTTCATGGCCTAGAAACGGATTACAAAGTAAGTGGTCTTGTCTTCGGTAGAGAGGATAAGTTTCTCTCCGTCAATTGAGCGCACCATAAGGGAGAGGTTGTCGGAAGACAGGGTCTCCCCTGCCTCGGACCTTGAAAAGGAGGCGGTAAAAGTGTCCTGGAGCATGGGCTGGGCGGGAATGGGGCCTATCTCGTTGATGACAACTCCGGCGGGCTCCACAAAGCGGAACCAGGCTTCCCCGGCGGCCTCGTACTTACTCATCTGGGCCTTGGAGGGGTCGTAGGCGTATACGGCATTTCCATCGGCCGCCCATACGCCGTATTCCTGAGGCAGGCCCTTGGGGTCCTGGAACACTATTACGGTGAAGACTGTGCTCTCCCCTTCCTTGAACAGGACGCTGGCGTAGCGCTCTTCCTCCACGGTATTCGGCAAAACTGTAAGGCATACGGTTTCCGAGCGCATGGCCTTGGTTTCTGAGTACTGAATCCAGTCGGCATCCGTATCCACTGAATATGAGTCAAGGTTGGTCTGGAGGGGTATTTCAAGGGTGCCGCCTTTGTCTGAAATTCGCATTTCTGTATCGGCAATCCTTATTTCTCCCTTGACGCAGTTTATGGAAGAAAGGGCGGTATAGCCTTCCCCGTCATTTACAAGGACAATAATCTCGCAGCTTACAATGGGATCAGGAGCCGTTACCTTTATTACGCCGGAATGGGCGTCCGAGGGCTCTGCGGAGGCAATCCATCCGCCCTGGCCCAGTGCCTTCACCACATTGGCGTCCGTTCCGCCGGTTATGGTGTATGCAATTTCGGCCGAAGCCCCGGGAGTCATGATGACAATTTCTTCCTTGCCGAATTCAATGCTGAGCGGCCTGTAACGGGGAATCTTTATTGCTTCTCCGTTTTTGAGGTATACGGTTACAAACAGGCTGCTGGAAGTGGAGTCTATGTCCGTGACGGGGCATTCCGGAACGGGGTTGGAGTAATCCGTGAGCTTGTTCCAGGTGGAGCCGCCGTCATAGGAGATCCACCAGTAGGCGCCGTCTATCTTAAGTTGGGGGGTGACGCCGTCTGTGCCGTCTTCACCGTCTTTGCCGTCCGTTGCCGAAGCCGGGATCTTATTTCCGTTTCCGTCAAGGAGCCACTCTCCGTCAAGGGTCCAGTACCAAAGGCCGTCCGTGAACTGCTTTACGCCGATTACGGGAGAATGACCGTCAGTGCCGTCTTTACCATCTTTTCCGTCCGTTCCGTCTTTCCCGTCATTCCCGTCTTTTCCGCTGCGGAGCACAATTTCCGTGTTGTCACTGAAAAGGAGCACCCACACCTTCTCCCCGTCACGGGTTTCTTCGGCCACGGAGAGTATCTCTTTGCCGTTTTGAACGGCCGAAACCAGTTCCTGGAGGCGGGTAAGGTCTGCGTTAAGGTCACTCACGCGTTTTTCAACTTCCGTGAGCCTTTTCTGGATGTCGGATATGTCCTGCCTGAGTGAGGAGTCGTCGTAGGCTGTGGCGCAGCCGGTAAGGATAAGCGCCGCGCATAGGAATGCTTTGGATAGTTTTCTCATTTCCATATATTTGTAATACAAAAATGAGAAAAACCCGTTAATTATCCAAATTTGAGTTACTTCTGAAGGGACTTGCGCCTTTTCTCGTAGTAATCGTGCCTTGCAGGGTTCTCCGGGAACCAGCCCTTGAGCACGCGCTTTTCCTGAAGGAACATCTCATGGATTCCCCACAGGCAGGAGAACGCAAACCCGCCCACGATTGTTGAGAGGATGCCGCTCTGAATAAACAGCGAGGCCGCAGAGAATCCAAGGCCCGCCACCAGCCAAACCCACCAACTGTTTCGGCCCCAGTAATATTCCATTTTAATCACCGCCGGATGGCATATCCCGATGCTCAGGAACACCGCCGCACCCACTATTATTCCGCTAAGATTCATTTTCAATTATTTGTGGATGCAAAGTTCACTAAAAGAGACTTACAATTATAGGAATAATGGTGCTGCCATTAGGACTTATCATTATTCCTCCCTCCCCGTCCACACCCCGGCAACGCTTTCGGCCACGTTTGGGGCCGTTTTCGTGGCCGAACCGCCGATTTTACCCGTCCCGGCCACGTTTTCGGCCCTTTTTGTGGCCGAACAGCCGATTATACCCGTCCCGGCCACGTTTTTGGTCATTTTTGTGGCCGGGCAGCGAGGTGACGTAGATTAACCTTGCATCACGGCGTACTTCTCCTTGAGGAGTTCCACCACGGGATCCATGGCCTTGGGGAACACCTTCCTGAGATCTATTTCGTCGCTCTCCGAGAGGACCTTCTTCAGGGCACGCATGAAGTTGTCCTTGATTTCTGTTGCAAGGTTCACCTTCACAATACCGTTGTGGATGGCATCTTTCACCTGGTCGTGGGGAATGCCGGAAGAACCGTGCAGGACCAGTGCCACAGGCGTTGCAGCGTGGATTGCGGCAAGGCGCGGGATGTCAAGGTGCGGGGGAAGTTTGTAGAACCCGTGGGCCGAACCGATGGACACCGCCAGGGCGTCTACGCCGGTGCGGTTTACAAACTCCACGGCCTGCTCAGGTGTGGTGAAGCCGCCGCCCTGCTCCTGGCCAAGTTTTGCCACGTAGCCAAGTTCGGCCTCCACGTTGGCTCCGTAAGGCTTTGCCATTTCCACGGCTTTGGCCGAAGTTTCAACGTTTTCCTCGAAGGGTTTCTCGGAGGCATCTATCATCACGGAGTCGAAGCCTTCGTCAAGGCAGCGCTGCACCAGTTCCAGGCTGGGGCCGTGGTCCAGGTGGATGTATCCGCGCAGGCCGTAATCCTCAATTACCTGCCGGCCCATCTTGTAAGCCGTGTGAAGGCCCATGTAGTCAATAGACGACCGCGTAAGCTGCAGCATTACCGTAGCATCCATGGCCTGAGCAGCCTTTGCAACGCATGTAAGGGTCTCGAAATTATAAAAGTTGGTTGCCAGGACTGCGGTTTTGTTTGCCTGGCACTTGTACAGGACTTCTTTGATAGTTTTTTTCATAAGGTCTCATTATTTTGCAGTGCAAATTTAACACTTTTTTCACCCTTCCGCAACGGTATGACATCTCATGTCCGTTTTCGGCCACAAAAACGGCCAAAAA
>JAFVDC010000159.1 GCA_017478685.1 Bacteroidales bacterium
CGAAGGAAGTAAAGCCGGTGCCGGAGAAAGCGTACTCCCCGATGAGTTCCACCGAAGCAGGCAATGTCAGATTCTTGAGAACACGACAGTTGGAAAACATATTGTCACCTATTTGTTTCGTACCTGCGGGGATATTGATGGATGTCAGCTTCGAACATCCGCTGAAAACGTTTTTCCCGAAGGTCATGGCGTTGTCCGGCAGGACGACTTCTTCCAGCGCATCGCAATACATGAAGGCGCCATCCCCAAGGTGGTTGAGTCTGGGTGAGAACTCAATGGTCTTGAGGGCGGTGCAATTGTAAAAAGCCATTTCTCCTATTGCGTCCAGATTGCCGGGAAGACGCACGGACACCACATTTACGCAGGAATTGAAATAAGGGGGCATTTCTCCTGTACCATTGTCGTCAAAGACCAGAACATAGCGGTCGTTGACGGCATCGTAGGTATGGCTCAGGATACCTTCACGGGTATAGAATCCATCCGAGAAGGGGTCCCCGTTTTCGTCAAATCCACTGGCCTCGGACCTGGTTGAAGCGGGCGTTCCGTTATTGGTGGTATAGATGACGGTATTGTCGGAGAGTTGAACGGTATAGATGTCCCCTTCATCGGCATCGCCCACCTTGCCCCACACGGCACGCTTAACCGTAACAGGATCGCTGTGGACATATTCTCCGGCCACTACCTCAAGTCCGTTCACCTTCTTGGTGAAGCGGAGGGTGAATCCCTGCTCCAGGGTGGCGGGAATGGCCGCTATGCAGTACCACTTGCCTTTCTCAAAGGTCTCTCCTTCGGGTGCGCGGAGTTCGATGTGGCTGTACTCTTTCTGCGGGCCCAGCGTAACGCCGGGAGAAGGGATGTAACAATAAGGCTTGCCGTCAGTGTCAAAGGACACCCGCACGTCCCCGGCAAGTTTTTCTCCGCCGTTGGCAAAGAGCACCACCTTTTCCACGCCCTCCTCCTGAATGGAGAATTTGACACCTCCGCAGACGTTGTAGAAGGTGAGAGCGTCCATGGACCTGCTGCTGTTCACTATCCCCTGGGCAGCCGAAAGGAAAGCAGCCCGGTCAAAGGTGCCGACAGTGGCTGTCTGGATATAGGGAACAGCAGTTTCAATGTAATTGACCGTTTCATTATTGTCAATGCACCACCGCTTCTGTCCTGCCGCCTCGTACGGGTACAGGGCCCAGAGGTCCAGATCAAATTCGAAATCCGGCCTGCTGGCATAGATATCCCAGCGCTGGGTGCCGGTGAAATCGGCCGTCCGCGATGGTGCGGAAAGGGAAGTTGTGAACTTCTCGGCGTCCAAGAAATATACCATTATGGCATCGCCGTCTTCCCAGAAGATGGAGCCATCCTCCTGCAGAACGGTTTTGGTGGGATTGCATTCACCGGTGGCGCGGATAGTGAAACCTTGAGCATCGGAGTTCCGGGGCACTTCCTCGCGGGCGCAGGCGGCAAGGGTAAGCAGTGCAGAAATAAAGTATATCGTCCTTTTCATGATATTCAGTCTTTAAGGGTTACTTCCAAACTTCTTCGCCGGTGCCTTCGTTGCCACCGGAAACGGGTTCCACCGTGACGGTACATTTCGCGGACACGCCATCGGCTGATGCCGATATCTCCGCGGTCCCCACGGCCAAGGCAGTTACCTTGCCGCTCTGGTCCACGCCCGCAACTCCTTCGTCGCTGCTCTTCCACACAAGGGAACCTGCCGACGGGGCGTTTTCCGGAGTTACCACCGCATACAGGTAAAGGGTATTCCCAACCATCATATGGACGTCCTCCGTATAGAACGCAATGGACGTGACTTTCTGGACCACCGTAACCGTGCAGGTGCCGCTTATTTCCTGACCCAGCAGCGTTTGTCTATAGGCATAGATGGTGGCCGTACCGGCCTTGCCGCCGGTGACAGTTCCGTCGCTGGTCACAGATGCAGTGGAGGTGCTGGAGGAACGCCAATAGACGGTTTTGTCAGTTGCGTTGTCAGGGGCTACTGTGGCCGAGAGTCTTACTGTCTCTCCCACGTTTATTTCCGCTTCAGAGGGTGTTACCGTTATGCCGGTAATGTCCACATACCCTCCGGGGCCGGGGCCTTCGTCGCTCCACACCACTATCTCGCATTCTGCGGTAAGTCCGTTGGCGGTTTTGGCGCCCACAACGGCCGATCCCGGTTCAAGGCCTTTCACCAGGCCGCTCTCCGAGATGCTGGCCACCTTGGGCTCCAGGGTATACCAAATAACGGTTTTGTCGGTAGCGTTGTCCGGTTTGAGGGTGGCGGCGAGCTGGAGAGTCTCACCTACCTTGACGGATTCGCTGGTATGGTTCAGGGAGATTTCGGTTACTTCCACTTTGGAAACATCGGGGACATCCGGGATGTCCGGAGCCTTTTCACAGGAAAAGAGGAAAGTGCCTATGGCTACACCGGCCGTCAGCATCTTGAGAGTAGCAGATTTCATGGCTTTACTATTCTGGTTCGCCCAAATATATGAAGATTATACCACTCCAGAGCCCTCCGGAAGGCCCTTTTTGACGAACCATCCCCTGCGGATGACGAAGCCCCCCGCTGCGTTGACGAAGCAAAAAAAGTTACTGACAATTAGCCATATACGGCAGTTTTACGTTACAATTTATATAAATTTGCAGCAGTGAAAAAGCCTCTCTCATATTGTATTGCCTTGCTGCTGGCTGCAGCCTTCTGCCTGCAGGCCGCGGCGGACAATCTGGAACATTCGCTCAGTTACCGGCGTTTCACTACGCTGGACGGCCTGCCTCAAATGCAGACGGAAGCCGTATGGCAGGACTCCCGCGGCTATATCTATATAGGTACGCTTTCCGGTTTTGTCCGTTACGACGGCAGGTCTCTCTCCCCTTTTCTCAAAGGACGGAGGGAGAACATTGTGAGTTTCCAGGAAGTGGACGGGAAGGTACGTGCCCTTGGCTTTGTACGGCAGTGGACCGTACGCGGAAACAAAGTTCACATGCAGCCCATAGACCCTGACGGGGAGCTGCTGCTGAACAATTTTAACGCCGCAGACCTTCCCCCGGGTTACATACTCCTTGAAGACCGCCTTGAGAAGGGGCGTGTCCTTGCAAGGCTGGAGGCCGATGAAATGGCCCCCGTACTGGACCTCCCGCTGTTGGACAAGATGACTCCGGACCGGAAAATGTACGTGGACTCCACAGGTATATACGTCCCCACCTCCGAAGGACTTTTTGTGGCGGTGAACGACGAAATCCGCCTTCTCACCCGCAAGGCCGATATCTACGCTCTCATCCGGACGGAAGAAGGGCTTGCAACCTTTGCCGGAGACGGCATCTGGACCGTGAATAATGACAGCCTCTCCCTTGCCCATCCATTCCGGTTCCCCAATCCGGATTACGGCCTTTCCGTCAGGCAGAACTCACGCGGGCAGATATACATTGCCGACGCCCACACCATCTGGATGTATGACGGGGAACTCCACCGTCTGGTGTCGGGCTTCAACCTCATCAGGGGCATCTTAGTGGACAGATGGGACCGCCTGTGGGCCGCCACATACCAGGGAGCCTACTGCTTTTTCCATTGCAACATCATCAACCATTCACTGGACGACGACAACGATATAGTACGTGCGCTCGCATTCAGCGGTGACAGTCCGGTCATGGGAACCCTCAACGGAAAAATCCTGGCCGGCGGAGAGGTCATAAGCCGGGAAGATGACAATTTCTATGCTCCCGGCGCCGCCGCCCTGGACGGAACGGTCTATATGGCCGGAAACGGTGATATTGCGGCCGTCAGCGGGCACTCCATGAAGTGGATCGGCCTTCCCTATGACCGCTACCGCTTTGTATCGGCCGCCGGAGGAAAACTTATCATCGGCACGCGTTCGGCCGTTCTTTCCTATGATACGCATGCGGGCATTACCGATACCCTCACCACGCAGATTGTCCACCCCTGGTGCGCGGTAGAGGACGGGGAGGGGCGCCTGTGGGTAAGCGGTAACCCCGGTCTGTACTGCCTTGAGGAGCCACACACCATACGCAAAGTCAGGAGCACTCCCTCCACACTTGTCATCACCGCCATGACTGCCGATGAAAAAGGCACTGTCTGCTTTGCCGAAGGCGATTCCCTTTTTGTGATCAAAAAAGGGCAAATCCGTAAAATGACGGAACTTCCGGTCTCCGGCCACGAAATCCGTTCAATCCACATTTCCCGGCAGGGGTATTTGGTTGTGGCGGCCGTCGACGGCCTGCTTGTCGCACGTCTGGATGACCGGGGATATGCCGATGATTCCCATTGGTTTGACTCCTTCAACGGGTTCACAACCGTGGAACCTCTTGCCGCGCCAATGGCGGAAGCCCCCGACGGGACCATATGGCTGGCCGGTCTGGAAGAGATGACGTCTTTCCACCCTGAAAAGCTCCTGGAAGACAACCGGGAATCCACCTTCATCCCAGGTCCCCGCCCGTGGTGGCAGCACTGGTGGCTCTGGGTTTTGGCTGCGGCTCTGCTCTCCTTCTGCGTATGGATGGCAGCGCGGCACTTTGAAAAACGGGCTTCACGCAGGAAGATGGAGGAGCTGGAACGTGAGAAGCAGCTTAAGGAGCTGCAGCTGAGGTCGGTACGCCTAAAGTCCATCCCCCACTTCCACGCAAACGTACTATCCGGCATCGAATACTTTGTCATGAACAATTCGGCCGAAGAAGCCTCGTATTACCTGAAACTGTACTCCGACTTCACAAACCGGACGCTCTCAGACATAGAGCGGCCGGCCCGCACCGTGGCCGAAGAAGTGGATTACGTCAGGGGTTATCTGGAACTGGAAAAACTGCGTTACGGTGAGCAGTTGGAGTACGATGTCAACGTGGCCCGGGACGTGGACAGGGAAGCACTTCTTCCCACCATGCTTCTTCATACCTACTGCGAGAATGCCGTCAAACACGGGATATCGGCCAAAAACGGAACGGGGCATATACATGTAAATGTTTCCAGAGAGACAAGAGGCGGCGTGGATGGCATTCTGGTATCCGTGGCCGATGACGGAGTAGGGCGAATACGTGCGGCTATGTCCGGCGGTCATTCCACCAAACAGGGGCTCAGTATCCTTCAGCAGCAGATAGAACTGTACAACCGTTCCAACAGACACCATATTGTCCAGCAGGTTATAGACCTTGCCGATGCCGAAGGCCATCCGGCCGGCACCCGCTTTGAGACCTGGGTCCCGGAAGGGTTTCAATTTTAGTTAAGAATGACAAAAAGACTTAAAACCATAGTTGTGGAAGACGAGCGCCTGCCGCGACTTACCTTGCTTCAAAAGCTGCAGGACTACCCTGTAATAGAGGTAGTGGATGCCTGTGACAGCTATGAGAGCGCACGGGACAGTATCCTGCTGCATCGGCCTCAACTTCTGTTCCTGGACATCCAGCTGCGGGGGCAGAACTCAATTTCACTGCTGGAAGAGCTCAGGCAGACCATCACCCTGCCGTACGTGATTTTCACAACCGCATACTCCGACAGCAAGTACCTCATGAGCGCAATCAAGCTCTCGGCCGTGGATTATCTGGTGAAGCCGATAGGCAAGGCTGAGCTTTCCCACGCCATGGCAAAGATATCCAACCGCGCCTCTGAAGAGGCATTGGCAAATACAAAAATAGGCTTCAAGGCCGTTGGGAGCATGATTTTCGCGGAGCCCGGAGACATTGCCGCAATCCAGGCCGATGGCAACTACTCAAAACTTGTCACGTTTGATGGCGAAGACCTTATTCTGGAAAGTCTGCTGTCTCTGGAAAGGCGTCTTGAAAACCCACCGTTTGTCCGGGCAGACCGCAGCACCATAGTGAACCTGCAACTCGTGAGCCGCCTGAATGCCCAGGAACGCACATGCACACTTTTATCCCCGGACGGCCGATCAAGGGTAATAGAACTGTCAAAAAGCGGAATTGAAAAACTCCTTTTGGTGATGAACCCGGGGTTCTGACAATCTCTTCCTAATTCAACAGCCCTCGATTCATTACTTCCGCAATGAGTGCGGTGGAGGTGTGGACATCCAGTTTGGCAAGAAGGCGCTTGCGGAACCAGACAATTGTTTCATAACTCACACCCATTTCATCGGCAATCATCTTGGTGCTCTTGTCTTCCATGAGAAGGCGGACCACTTCCTTTTCCCGTTTTGTAAGTTTGACATCCTCCTGGCTTGTCCGGCCTGCAGTTGGACCAGGTCCAACAACCTTCTCGGTACTGGCCATACACGTTTCAGGGCATTTTTGTTTGCGTTGAGTACCCGGTGGTACTGACCATACACGTTTCAGGGCATTTTTGTGTACAGTGAGTACCCAGTGGTATTTGAATTGGGCGAGGCTGGTTTTAATGTAACCAACCCCGCCCGCTGAAATGCCATCTCAACATGTTGTAAGGCATATGTATTGGGCGAGGCTGGTCGAACAAAAACCAACCTCGCCCAAAAGTGGTGCCAACCTCGCCCATGTCGGGACGGTTTTGCCGCCAATCCATTTAGAACGCCCACAATGAGGTTTTTGTGTACTGGCGGCTGGCATTTCGGCCCCTGGAGGCATTTTCTTTGCCGCCAGTACAGAAAAAGTGACTCCGGCGGCCCGCAGATGGATTGGCGGCAAACAGAAGTATAGGAAACAGGCGCTTGTCTCCACGGCCCCGGAACGATAGCGAATAAACTTCGTTTGAGTTTGCAAGAAAATAGTTATCTTTGTAGATATGAGTACTTCAACCGGAAAAATCGCCCAGGTGGTGGGCCCTGTAGTAGATGTCCATTTCAATATTTCGGCCCGGGAGGCCGAACTTGAACTGCCCCGCATAGGGGATGCCCTGAAAGTGCAGCGCCCGGACGGCAAAAGCGTCATCCTGGAGGTGCAGCAGCACATTGGAGAGGATACCGTGCGCACAGTTGCCATGGATTCCACAGACGGCCTCAGCAGGGGACTGGATGTTGAAAACACCCACAGACCCATCTCCATGCCGGTTGGCGGGCAAATCCGCGGCCGTGTCATGAACGTCACCGGAGACGCCATAGACGGAATGGAGCAGCTGGACCGCATGGACACCCTGCCCATTCACCGGGACCCTCCTAAGTTCGAGGACCTTACCACCTCCCAGGAAGTCCTCTTTACCGGAATCAAGGTCATAGACCTTCTGGAGCCGTACCTCAAGGGCGGTAAAATCGGCCTTTTCGGCGGCGCGGGCGTAGGCAAGACCGTTCTTATCAAGGAACTCATCAACAACATTGCAAAGGCCCACAACGGCTTTTCCGTGTTTGCCGGCGTTGGAGAGCGCACCCGTGAGGGCAACGACCTCCTCCGTGAAATGATAGAATCCGGCGTCATCCGCTCCGGAGACGGTTTCAACAAAGCCATGGAAGATGGCCGATGGGACCTTTCCCTGGTAGACCATAAAGAACTGGAAAAGAGCCAGGTGTCCATGGTGTTCGGCCAGATGAACGAACCTCCGGGAGCACGTTCCAACGTTGCCCTCAGCGGCCTTACGCTTGCCGAAAGCTTCCGTGACAGCGCCAACCCCGAGGACCCCCACGACATCCTCCTTTTCATAGACAACATCTTTCGTTTCACACAGGCGGGCTCCGAGGTCAGCGCCCTACTTGGCCGAATGCCTTCGGCCGTGGGTTACCAGCCCACCCTGGCGACAGAAATGGGAAAGATGCAGGAGCGCATCACCTCCACCAAGAACGGCTCCATCACCTCTGTGCAGGCGGTTTACGTCCCGGCCGACGACCTTACGGACCCTGCCCCTGCAACCACCTTCTCCCACCTTGATGCCACAACGGTCCTTAGCCGAAAGATAACGGCCCTTGGCATTTACCCGGCCGTGGATCCGCTGGAGTCCACCTCCCGCATCCTGGACCCCAACATTGTGGGAGAGGCTCACTACAACACCGCCCAGAGGGTGAAGCAGATCCTCCAGCGCAACCAGGAACTCCAGGACATCATTGCCATCCTTGGCATGGACGAACTCTCCGACGAAGACAAAACCACCGTCAACCGCGCCCGCCGCGTGCAGCGCTTCCTGTCCCAGCCGTTCTTCGTGGCCCAGCAGTTCACCGGCGTTCCCGGCGTAATGGTGAGCATAGAGGATACCATCAAGGGCTTCAACATGATAATGGACGGAGAGGTGGATTACCTCCCGGAGCAGGCCTTCCTCAATGTGGGAACCATTGAAGACGCCATAAAGAAAGGCGAGGCCATCCTTGCCGCCGCAAAGTAGTGGATAATCTGAAACTTCATATCCTGAGCCCTGAAGGGACTCTCCTGGAAGCAGACGTAGAGCTTGTGACGCTTCCGGGCCTGCTATCGCCCTTCACCGTCCTTCCCGGCCATGCCGCCATTGTGACGGCCCTGGAAAAGGGAACCGTCCGCTACGTGGAGGCCGGAAAGGAGACTTTCCTTCCCATAGAAGGCGGCTTTGCCGAAGTAAAGGACAATGCCGTAACCGTGTGCGTTGAGGTATGATGCTGACGTTTATCATATCGCTTCTTCTTCAGATTCCCGGTCAAGCCGGGAATGACGCCGTTGCCGGGAATGACGCCGTTGCTGCCGTCATGCCCGACCCCGATCGGGCATCTGATATAGATGTGTCGGAAATCATTTTCTCGCACATTGGGGACGAATACGAGTGGCACATTACTGAGTGGAAGGGAAAGCCGGTGGCCATTCCGCTGCCGTGCATTGTGATTGAGGACGGCGTGCATGTGTTTACGGCGCATCACGCGGAAGAGAACGGATATACGTTCAATGAAAACGGGAAACTTATAAACGCCCAAACCGGCAAGAGGCCCCTTGACATTTCAATTACAAAGAATGTCCTGGCGCTTATGATGTCAAGCCTTCTCCTTCTTGTCATAATCCTTCTTACGGCAAGGTGGTACAAGCGCCACGATGCCCTTCAGGAGGCTCCTACTGGCATTGCCGCATTCATGGAGCCCCTTGTCATGATGGTCCATGACATGGCCAGGGAGAATATCGGAGAGGACTACAGGAGATACTCCCCGTATCTTTCAATGGCGTTCCTGTGGATACTCCTCAACAACTTCATGGGCATCCTGCCGTTCTTCCCCGGAGGCGCCAACCTCACCGGCAACATTGCCATCACCCTGGTCCTGGCACTTTGCACCTTCTTTACCGTAAACCTCACAGGTACAAAGCATTACTACAAAGAGATATTCAACCCGGACGTTCCGGTGTTCCTTAAACCAATAATGCCGGTCATCGAGGTGTTCAGCGCCCTCATGAAGCCGGTGTCCCTCACCATCCGTCTTTTTGCCAACATGCTGGCGGGGCACATCATGATACTTTCCATGGTGTGCATCATCTTCATAATGGCCAAGTACGGCCCGCTGCTTGGCGGCGGCATGACGGTTGTGAGCGTGCTCTTCGGCGTTTTCCTGGATGCGCTGGAGTGCCTTGTGGCCTTTATCCAGGCGTATGTGTTTACAATGCTAAGTTCAATATATATAGGACTGGCAAGGCAGAAAGAAGAATAAACAATTAAATATTTGATATTATGATACTTTCAACAATGATTCTCCAGGCGGCCGCAGGTGCTGCATTAGGAAAGGCTGGTGCCGCCCTCGGCGCTGCAATCGCTGCAATTGCCGCCGCTATCGGCATCGGTAAAATCGGCAAGTCCACCATGGAGGCCATCGCCCGCCAGCCCGAAAGCGCCGGCAACCTGCGTACGTCCATGATTATCGCCGCCGGTATGGTTGAGGGCGCCGCCCTGTTCGCCATCATCGTCGCCCTCCTTGCAATCGTCATCAAGTAAGTCATGAACCTTGTTACCCCGGATTTCGGCCTTCTTTTCTGGATGGTCGTGATTTTCGGCATTGTGTTTTTCCTCCTTTGGAAGTTCGGCTTCCCCGTAATCACGGACATGGTGGACAAACGCAGCGCCAAGATTGCGCAGTCCCTGAGGGATGCCGATGAAATTGCGGCCCGGATGGAAGAGTGGAAGGGGGAGCACGCCCGCATGATGGAGGAAACCCGCAAGCAGCAGTCGGAGATAATCCGCGAGGCTACGGAAACCCGCGCCAAAATCATCTCTGAGGCCAAGGCCCAGGCAAAGCAGGAGGCCGACGCCATGATTGCTTCGGCCAAAGCCCAGATTGAGGCCGAAAAAGAGAGCGCCCTCCGCGATGTCCGAAGGGAAATTGCCATCCTTGGCGTTGACGTGGCCGAAAAAATCCTTCGTCATGAGCTCAGCGACACCGGCAGCCAGAGAGCCTTCATAGACTCCCTGGTAGATGAAGCAAATGAAGCCAGGCTTGGATCGTGAACCGCAGTATCGTCATAACCCGCTATGCCACAGCGCTTGCGAAGTATGCCGGTGAAAGCGGGCAGGGTGCCGCCGTGTGCTCCGAGGCCGAAACCCTCATGAAGGCCCTGGGAGAGGTCCCGGACCTTCGGCGCATGGTGAGCGCAGCCGACGACGTAGTGTCTCCCTTCGACAAGAAAAAACTCCTCCAGACGGCCCTTGGAAACCGTATGACGCAGGAGCTCCGCCGTTTCCTCACCCTCCTTAACCGTAATGGCCGAATGGATCTTGTGGAGGATATCCTGAGGGACTTCGTGGACATGTACCACAGGAGTATCGGCATACGGAAAGCACGCCTTACGACAGCCCGTGAGCCCTCCGAACGCCTTCTGCAGCGCCTGAGGGCCATAGTGAAATCAAAGACCGGCTGCGACTGCATAATAGAGGTGGAGGTGGATCCCTCGCTTGTGGGCGGCTTTGTGTTTGACCTTGACGACTACCTCCTTGACGCCAGCGTAAAGCGCCAGCTGGACCTTATCCGTGAACAATTTATTGAAAAAAATACCCGCATCGTATAATGGCAGCATCACTTAAACCCAGCGAAGTAAGCGAAGTTCTCCTTAGCCAGTTAAGGGACATGAAATCCGACCTCCAGTTTGAGGAAATCGGAAAGGCCCTTCAGGTGAGTGACGGAGTTGTGAGAATATATGGCCTTGACCACGCCGAGGCCGGGGAACTCCTGGACTGCGGCGGCGGTGTGATGGCCGTTGTCATGAACCTTGAGGCCGACAACGTGGGCGCCGTTCTCATGGGCCCCACAGACCATGTAAAGGAAGGAATGCTGGTGCGCCGCACCGGACGCATAGCCTCCATAGGCGTGAGTGACGCCATGGTCGGCCGCGTGATAGACCCCCTTGGAAATCCTCTGGACGGCATGGGGGCCATTGAAGGGGACAAGGCCGATATGCCGCTGGAGAGAAAGGCTCCCGGCGTCATTTTCCGCCAGCCCGTTTCCGAGCCCCTCCAGACCGGTCTCAAGGCCATCGATGCCATGATTCCAATTGGCCGCGGCCAGCGCGAACTCATAATCGGAGACCGCCAGACCGGAAAGACGGCCATAGCCATTGATACCATAATCAACCAAAGGGCCGCCTATGAGGCCGGGAAGCCCGTCTACTGTATATATGTGGCAATCGGCCAAAAGGGCTCTACGGTTGCTTCCATAGTTCAGACACTGAGGGAGCACGGGGCCATGGATTACACCATTGTGGTGGCCGCTACGGCCGCAGACCCTGCCGCGCTTCAGTACTATGCGCCTTTTGCCGGGGCTGCAATAGGAGAGTATTTCCGCGACACCGGCCGCCATGCGCTTGTTGTGTACGACGACCTTTCCAAACAGGCCGTGGCATACCGCGAGGTTTCCCTTATCCTCAGGCGTCCTTCCGGCCGTGAGGCATACCCCGGAGACATTTTCTATCTCCACTCACGCCTTCTTGAGCGCGCCGCAAGGATTATTGACCAGCAGGAGGTTGCAGCCCAGATGAACGACCTCCCTGCCGCTCTGAAGGACAAGGTGAGGGGCGGCGGCTCGCTAACGGCGCTTCCCATCATCGAGACCCAGGCCGGGGATGTTTCGGCATATATCCCCACAAACGTGATTTCCATTACGGACGGCCAGATTTACCTGGAACAGGGGCTTTTCAACCAGGGTGTACGCCCGGCGGTGAACGTGGGTATCTCCGTTTCCCGCGTGGGTGGCAGCGCCCAGGTCAAGTCCATGAAAAAGGTTGCCGGCACCCTCAAGATAGACCAGGCTCAGTGGGCCGAACTCGAGGCCTTCTCCAAGTTCTCCTCCGACGTAGATAAAGTTACGGAACTTGCCCTTGACAAGGGCCGAAAGAATAACCAGCTGCTTATCCAGCCCCAGTACAGTCCCATGCCGGTAGGGGAGCAGGTTGCAATCCTGTTCTGCGGCACCAGGGGCCTCATGAGGGACATTCCGGTTTCCCGCGTCCGCGAGTTCCAGGACGCATTCCTGGACCGCCTCCGCGCCGCCCATGCCAAAGATGTCCTGGAGCCGCTGGGAGAGGGTAAGCTTACTCCTGAGATCGAGGCCCTGCTCACCGAAACTGCATCTTCCGTAATCATGTCATTCTGAGCGAAGCGAAGAATCTATGCCAACGCTTAAGGAAATAAAGGGCCGGATAGGGTCTGTAAGGAGCACGCTGAAGATTACTTCGGCCATGAAACTGGTGTCTTCGGCCAAACTCCGCAAGGCCCAGAATGCCATTGCCGCCATGCGCCCGTATCAGCAGAGGCTTGAGGCCATGCTGCGCCTTGTCCAAGGTGGGATTACTCCGCTCGCTTCGCTCGGTCGAAATGACAATGAGGACGGAATCGGGGAATCTCCTGCGGTTATCGTTGCAGTAGCCTCCAACTCTTCCCTATGCGGCGGGTTCAACGCCAACATCATTTCCAAGGTGCGTTCCGTCCGGCGTCCGGGGGACGTGGTATATTCCATCGGCCGGAAAATGGCCGACGCCATGGTCCGTGACGGCTTCCGGTCTCCGGAGGATTATTCGGACCTGGCTGAACATCCGGCATACGCCAAGGCCGCGGAACTTGTCCAGAAGCTTTCGGAGGATTTTTATGCCGGCCGCATAAGCGGCGTGACGCTTTGCTACACGCACTTTGTGTCCACTTCCCGGCAGGTTCCCGTGGTGGAGAGGCTGTTTCCTATGGATGAGATTCCCGGTCAAGCCGGGAATGACGTAGGGCGCACCGCGGGCGTCATGCCCGGCCCTGACCGGGCATCCGATGCCATCCTGGAGCCTTCGGCCGGGGAACTCCTGGAGGCACTGATACCAAAAACACTGAAACTGAAACTATACGCCGCCCTGCTTGACAGCGCCGCGGCGGAGCATGCCGCCCGCACCATAGCCATGCAAACGGCTACGGACAATGCAGAGAACCTCCTTGCAGAGCTTACCCTGCAGTACAACAAAGGCCGGCAGCAGAAAATTACATCGGAAATCCTGGACCTCGCAGGAGGCCAGGCCGCCGAATGAGACTAACACTAACCACATTTTATGAAAAACATCATTGAAATCCTGAAAAGCTGGAAATTCTGGAAAGAGCTTTTCATCATGACAGCCGGCATGACGGTTGCAGCCGCCGCTGTCTATTACTTCCTTATGCCGTCAAAACTGGTTGTAGGCTCAATAACGGGTCTTTCAATCGTTATCGGAAAGCTTCTTAACATTGCCGGAATCGGCATAAAGGTGTCCCAGGTAATTGTCATTATCAACGCTATCCTGCTGGTACTGGCGTGGCTCCTCATAGGCAAGGAGTTCGGCGCAAAGACCGTATATACGGCCCTTATCCTGGGCCCGCTGGTGGATTTCTGGGAGAAGATCCTGCCCATTGAGAAGCTTCTGGAGCCCGGCCAGACATCCCTCATGAATGACCCCTGGTTCGACCTCCTATGCTTTGTGCTTATCCTCAGCGCATCCCAGACTATCCTTTTCCACATCAATGCCTCTACCGGCGGGCTGGATATCCTGGCAAAGATAGTGAACAAGTACCTGCACATAGACCTTGGCACTTCCGTCTCCGTGGCGGGAGCCCTCATCTGCTGCACGGCTTTTGCCATCAATCCCTTCAGACTGGTGGTGATTGGCCTTATCGGCACCTGGATCAACGGTATTGCGCTGGATTACTTCACCGCCGGCATGAACCGCCGAAAGAGGGTGTGCATAATATCGTCCCAGTACGAGCGCCTGAGGAAATACATCATCGAGGACCTTGAGCGCGGCTGCTCCCTGTACAATGTAACGGGCGGCTACAACGGCCATCAGAACGTGGAAATCCAGGCCCTTCTTACCCAGAACGAGTTCGCCAACCTCATGGAATACATGAAAGTAAATGACATTCACGGGTTTATTACGGCCGGCAACGTGAGCGAAATTTACGGTGACTGGAACAAAAAGAAGCACAAGAAGAAGAGTTTGGCACGAAATTCGGAATAAGGGGTATCAGACATAAATATTGATACCTTACCATACACCCGCGGCCAATTGTGAAATTCGCTTGCGGGTTTCTCTTTTGCCAAATCCGCCGTAAATTCGTAAATTTGCAGCCTTAGAATGTGAAAGGATATGCCTAAAGCAATAGTTTTTGATATAGGTGGGGTGCTCATCGGCCTTAATATGGGCCGGTGCATTGAAGCATTCCGCTCCGGCCTTGGCTTTGAGAGGATTACGCAGCTCCTGGATCCCTATCACCAGAAGGGCATTTACGGAGAGTTGGAGGGCGGTCGCCTCTCGGAGCAGCATTTCAAGGACCTTGTCATTGCCGAATCCCGCCCGGGCACCAAGCCGGAGGATGTAGAGTGGGCCATGGGAGAACTCCTTGATGGGAAGATGGACCCTCGTTCCGTGCAGGCCGTGAAAAATCTTGCGGGGAAGTATCCTCTATATCTTCTTACCAACAACAATCCCATTTCCATAAGGCTCTGCCACGGTATTTTCAAAGATAACGGGATAGACCCGGAGACCGTGTTCAAGGAAGAGTTCATCTCATCGGACCTCAAGATGCTGAAACCGGATCCGGAGTTTTACAAGTACGTGATCCGGAAAATCGGCCTGGAGCCTCAGGAGATTCTTTTCATAGATGACAACAAGCCCAATGTGGACGGCGCAAGGGCCTTGGGGATTGATGCCCGTCAATATATTCCCGGAACAGACCTTGGACTTATCTTGTCAGACTGCTAGCCCATGTCCCTTTACAGCTACTTCCGCATAAGCAAGCCTTCGGCCGGAAAGGTTCCGGAAGGGGAAGTGGACGCTGCGTATAAACGCCTGCGCTCCAGAACTTTCTGGGGCGTTACGGTGGCATATACATTATATTATGTGTGCCGAATGACACTTGGCGTGGTGAAGCAGCCGCTCATAGACGGCGGCGTGCTCACAGCCGGGCAGCTTGGCGTAATAGGCTCCGCGTTCTACTTTGTCTATGCGGTGGGGAAGTTCTCAAACGGGTTCATTGCCGACTACTGCAACATCCGCCGTTTCATGGCGGCCGGCATAGGGATTTCGGCCGTCGTAAACCTGATTCTGGCATTGATGGGGCTTCTGAACGGACCTCTTGGCTTTGGCTCCATAGTGATGATGGTCACCTTCACGCTGTTTTGGGGCGTCAACGGCTGGGCCCAGTCCATGGGCTCCCCGCCCGGCACCATAAGCCTTTCCCGCTGGTTCCCTCTGTCCCTTAGGGGCCGATACTACAGCATTTTCTCCTCCACTCCGCAGCTTGGCAAGGCAGTTTCCATGATGCTTACGGGCTTCATCGTGGCCGCGGCGGGCTGGCAGTGGGGCTTCATGGCCGCTGCGGTTGCCGGAATTATCGGCTTTGCCGTATCCGTGTTTTTCATCTCCGACACCCCCGAAAGCCAGGGCCTGCCTTCCGTCCAGGAACTCTCCGGAGAAGAGACCAAACCGCTGGACAAACGCCCTACCAGGGAACTCCAGAAATGGGTGTTCAAGCACCCCGGAATCTGGGTCATAGCCATTTCTACGGCCTTTTTGTATATTACCCAGCA
Organism: Bacteroidales bacterium; assembly: GCA_017478685.1. The sequence continues at coordinate 15,873 of JAFVDC010000159.1, forward strand.
CGCGGTTTCGGACTGGGGCGTGCTGTTTCTCCAGAAGCAGAAAGGATTCTCGCTTGAAGGCGCCACGCAGGTAATAGGACTTGCCGAAATCTTTGGCGTTGCCGGAAACCTTGCCGCCGGCTGGATCTCGGATGTTTTGCTTAAAGGCAACCGCGTAAAGCCAGTTGTGTTTTCCGGTATTCTGGCGGTGTGCTCCCTTGCCGCATTCCTGTTCCTTGGCGGCGGATTCTGGGGCAACATGGCCTTTGTGGCCCTGTTTAGTTTTGCCTTCAGCGTGGTGTTCTGCATTGTGGCCGGCCTCATGGCTCTGGACTTCGTGCCCCGCAAGGCAACCGGAGCCGCCCTTGGCATTGTGGGCATCTCCAGCTATGCCGCCGCAGGCCTCCAGAGCATGGTGAGCGGCTTCCTCATCCAGGGTAATTCTTCGGCCGAAGTATACAATTTCACCCCCGTATCCATTTTCTGGATAGCGGCGTGCTTCCTGGCCTTCACCCTTCCGGTGATAGGGTGGAAATATCTGAGGAAATAGCCCCCTGGACCTGGTCCACAGCATGAGGGGCACGGCGTTACACAGAAAACCGCGTTTTTGTGTAAATAAAAGCCTTTTGGGCCGCCCGTTACGCGAAAACGACCGTTTTTGTGTAATCAGATGTCCTGGCTCGGAACAACGGTACAGGGCATACATGCCGGGGTCTTGACAATAGCGAGTTTATTGCTAACTTTGCAGCATGGAAACACTTATTGTACATTGGAATGTAGATCCCGCCATTTTCCATATCGGCGGATTCGAGCTCAGATGGTATTCCCTGCTGTTTGTGAGCGGCTTCATCCTGGGCTGGTTCATAATGAAAAGCTTCTTCGGCCGTGAAAAGATAAGCGAGGCCCTCCTGGACCCCATGCTCTATATGCTCCTCATCTGCACCATTGTTGGCGCACGCCTGGGACACTGCCTGTTCTATGAGCCGGATTACTACCTGGCACCGTTTGTCCAGATGTTCGGCGGCACGGTGTCTCCTCAGGTGGCGGCGCGCGGGATGACCAACTGGCAGGCTTTCTGGGAGATATTCATGCCCTGGAAAGGCGGCCTGGCAAGCCACGGCGGCACCATTGCAATCATCCTTGGCATCATCTGGTATGCCCGCAAATACGGCCCCGCAAACGGCTTCGACTTTGTTTGGGTAATAGACCACATTGCCATTCCGGTTTGCTTTGCAGCCTGCTTCATCCGTCTTGGAAACCTCTTCAACTCAGAGATTTACGGCGGTCCCACCACCCTTCCCTGGGGCTTTGTGTTTGAGCGCAACGGAGAAACCGTCGCCTGCCATCCCACCCAGCTCTACGAAGCCGGCACATACCTTCTCCTTGGCATCCTTCTCATGTGGCTGTACTGGAAAAAACTGGACAAGGTATACCGCGGCACGTTCATCGGCCTGTTCCTCATTGTGTGCTTCGGCAGCCGTTTCCTCATAGAGTTTGTTAAGAACGACCAAGTGGATTTCGAGGCCAATATGGCCCTCAACATGGGGCAGCTCCTCTCAATCCCGTTTGTCCTCCTTGGAATAGGCTTCATTGTGTACGCCTTCATAAAGAAGCAGCCGGCG
>JAFVDC010000160.1 GCA_017478685.1 Bacteroidales bacterium
CATAGTCTACCCCCTCATTTTCGAGAGCGAAAAGCTTGATTACAAGAACCTTGAGCTTGGCTACGAAGAAATAGTGAAGGCCTTCCCGCTGCCACAGTACAAGGTTGCCATAGTGCACGGGCAGCAGTCCAACCAGGAGAAGGACTTCAACATGAACGCCTTTGCCGCGGGAAGGGCTAACATCCTGGTTTCCACCACTGTAATCGAAGTGGGTGTGGATGTCCCCAACGCCTCCGTAATGGTAATCGAGAGTGCCGAAAGATTCGGCCTCAGCCAGCTTCACCAGCTGCGCGGAAGGGTTGGCCGTGGCGCAGAACGCTCCTACTGCATCCTTATGAAGGGCACCAAGGTGTCCAAGGAATCCCAGAAGCGCCTGGACCTTCTCTGCGCCACGGAAAACGGCTTTGAGCTGGCCGAAGAAGACATGAAACTCCGCGGCCCCGGAGACCTTGAAGGCACCCAGCAGAGCGGCCTTCCCATAACCCTCAACATCGCTTCCCTTGCCAAGGACGGTCTAATCCTTGCCGATGCCAGAGGCTACGCCCAGCACATCCTTGACCTTGATCCTACGCTTTCACAGCCGCAAAACGCTTCGCTTGCGGCGGAACTCCGCAAGGACAAGTATGTCACTAAGGATTACTCCCAGATATCATAGGTTTGGGTGCAGGTCAACTCATTGACATATAGGCGTTTACCAGGATATCTGGTAGAACTTTTTCTGGTAGAAAAGCCAGCAACTCTCTGAAGAACAAGCACTTAGGTTGCACCGCAAGGGGAGAAACAAAGGGGACGGGAGAATAATAAGGATTTTTTTACTATATTTGTGAGTTGTAACAAGTTAGTAGTATTCTTATGGACAAATTCATCAGCAATTACATTGAGGGATTCATGGGCAGCGTCATTGCCAAAAACCCCGGAGAAAGCGAGTTTCACCAGGCTGTAAGGGAAGTGGCCGAAAGCGTGGTTCCCTACATGGTAGACTACCCTCACCTCATGGACCAGAAAATCCTGGAAAGGATTGCAGAACCTGAACGAATCATCATCTTCCGCGTTCCCTGGATGGACGACCGCGGAGAAATCCAGATAAACCGCGGCTTCCGTGTGCAGTGTAACAGCGCTATCGGCCCCTACAAGGGCGGTATCCGTTTCCATCCCAGCGTAAACCTCTCCATCATGAAGTTCCTGGCCTTTGAGCAGACCTTCAAAAACGCCCTCACAACCCTTCCTATGGGCGGTGCAAAGGGTGGCTCAGACTTCAATCCCCGCGGAAAGTCCGACGCCGAAGTCATGCGTTTCTGCCAGAGTTTCATGTCGGAGCTTTTCCGCCATATCGGCCCGGACACCGATGTTCCCGCAGGCGATATCGGCGTTGGCGGCCGTGAGATAGGCTTCCTCTTCGGCCAGTACAAGCGCCTGAGAGACCAGTTCTCCGGCACCCTTACCGGAAAGGGCATTGCCTGGGGCGGCAGTCTCCTCAGGCCCGAAGCCACCGGATACGGCCTTTGCTATTTCACGGAGCAGATGCTTGCTTCACGCTCGGAAACATTTGAAGGCAAGAGGGTTAACATCTCCGGCGCCGGCAATGTGGCCCAGTACGCCGCCCAGAAGGCAATGCGCCTTGGAGCAAAAGTCCAGACACTCTCCGACTCCGACGGCTTCATCTATGACCCCGAAGGCCTGAGTGAGGAAAAGATGGCCTATGTCCTTGAGCTCAAGAACATCCGCCGCGGCCGAATCAAGGAATACGCCGCCAAATACCCTAAGGCCCAGTATTTCCCCGGACAGCGCCCCTGGAGCATCCCCTGCGACATAGCCCTTCCCTGCGCCACGCAGAACGAGGTTGAAGCCAAGGATGCCGAAAACATCGTAAAGGGCGGCGCAATCTGCGTTGCCGAAGGCGCCAACATGCCCTGCACTCCGGAAGCCATCAAGATTATCCAGGGCGCCGGCCTACTCTACTCTCCCGGCAAGGCATCAAACGCCGGCGGCGTAGCCACCTCCGGCCTTGAAATGAGCCAGAACTCCATGCGCACCAGCTGGACCGCAGAGGAAGTGGACACCTACCTTCGCCGCATCATGACCGGCATCCACAGCGCATGCGTGAAGTACGGCACCCGCGAAGACGGCACCGTGAACTACGTGAAAGGCGCCAACATTGCCGGATTCATAAAAGTGGCCGGTGCAATGGCAGACCAAGGACTTGTATAACAAACTATGACAGAAACCCTTATGGCAAGAAGGATCCGCCGGATCCTTCTGGTGTGCAACAACTACGACAACTTCTCCCTGGAAGAGGACGGCCGCCTGGACATGCGGATTTCCCGGGAGTACAGTGAACTCAACCTCTCCGGGCCGCCCGTTTTCGAGCGCGTTTCCTCCACCATGGAAGCCCTCGAGCGCGCCACCGCCGGAGACCGCTGGGACCTTGTGATAACCATGTACAACGTGGGAGAGGTAGACGTATTTGACTTTGCCGCCAAGATGAAGGAGGATTCCCCGGACACCCCCGTGGTGCTCCTCACCTCCTTTTCAAGGGAAGTGTGGCGCCAGCTGGAGACAAAAGACCGCTCCGTCATGGACTACATCTTCAACTGGAACGGTTCCACAGACCTCATCATTGCCATAATAAAGCTTCTGGAAGACAGCATGAACGCCCCCTCCGACATCCTGGAGGGCGGCGTCCAGGCCATCCTTCTTGTAGAAGACTCGGTAAGGTATTACTCCACCTATCTCCCGCTTCTTTACAAACTGGTCCTGCAGCAGAACTCGGATTCAATCCTTGATGCCGTCAACGAAGACCAGCAGATTTTCCGTAAGCGCGCGCGCCCCAAAATCCTCATGGCCACCAACTACGACGATGCCGTGGCGCTCTACGAAAAATACAAGGGGAACCTCCTTGGAGTAATCTCCGACATCGGCTTCGTGCTCCACCGAAACGACAAACCATCGGACGAAAAACTGGACGCCGGAGTGGACCTTTGTCGCCTCATCCGCGCCGAAATCCCCAAGATGCCAATCCTCATGCAAAGCTCCCAGGAGAGCATGCGCAGCGTAGCCGAAGGCATCGGGGCGGGCTTCCTGATGAAACGCTCCAAAACGCTCACCCACGACCTTGGAGAGTATATCGGCAGGGAGTTCGGCTTTGGAGATTTTGTGGTTTCATCCAACCGCGGCAGGGAAATCGCCCGTGCCAGGAACCTCCAGGGGGCCGAAGAAATTATCGCCGCCCTCCCGGAGCCCCAGCTGGAAAAACTCCGCTCCAAGAACTATGTGTCCCGGTGGCTCCTCGCAAGGGGTATTTTCAAGGAAGGCAACTCCCTCAAGAACACAACCTTCGGCACCACGGAGGAATTCAGGGAGGCGGCAGTTTCGGCCATCCACAGTTACAGGATCGCCCAGAACCTTGGCGTGGTGGCGCGCTTCGACCCTTCAACGTACAACGACACCGTATGGTTCTCCCGCTTCGGGGAAGGCTCCATGGGCGGAAAGGCCCGCGGCCTGGCGTTCCTCAACCAGATTCTGCAAAAGCACAACCTTTACGGGAAGTGGGACGATGTCCATGTGATGGTGCCCCGAACCCTTGTGATAGCAACGGAGTACTTCGACCGCTTCATCCTTGAAAACGGCCTCCAGTACGTCATAAACTCGGACATATCGGATGCCGAAATATTGTCGGAATTCGTGTCGTCAAACCTTCCGCAGGCCCTCACCGAAGCCCTCAGAAGTTTCATACGCGTTGTGCGCACTCCCCTTGCGGTACGCTCCTCCTCGAAACTGGAAGACTCTTATTATCAGCCGTTTGCGGGCGTGTATTCCACATACATGATTCCCGCAGTGGAGAATGAGGACCAGCAGCTCCGCCTTCTGTCAAAGGCCATCAAGAGCGTTTATGCGTCGGTGTATTTCGCCCCTTCCAGGGGGTACATCACCGCAACCGGCAACGTCATCTCGGAAGAAAAGATGGCCATCATCATCCAGGAAATCTGCGGCTCGGAAGAGGACGGATGCTTCTTCCCAACCGTTTCCGGCGTAGCCAGGAGCGTGAACTTCTATCCAATCGGCCATGAGAGGGCCGAAGAAGGCATTGCCAAGATAGCCTACGGCCTTGGAAAGGCGGTGGTGGACGGGGAACAGGTGCTGAGGTTCAGCCCCGAGTACCCTAAGCACGTGCTCCAGACCTCCACCCCGGACCTTGCCATGCGCGACACCCAGCAGGTGATGTATGCGCTTGACCTCCAGCCGGAGCGCTTCAAGACTTCCCTGGACGACGCCGTGAACCTCCAGAGAATCCCCATCACTGAATGCGGGCGCTTCCCCTCTTTCCAGAAGGTTGTCTCCACCTACGACTATGAGAACCAGAGGATGGTTGACTCCCCCGCCCCCAACGGGCCCAAAGTGGTGAGTTTTGCCCATATACTGCGTTACAACACCTTCCCGCTGGCTCCAATCGTGAAGGAACTGCTGGAAATCTGCTCGGAGGAAATGAATTCCAGCGTGGAGATAGAGTTTGCCGTGGAGC
>JAFVDC010000161.1 GCA_017478685.1 Bacteroidales bacterium
AACACGATATTGAGGACACCGGTCTGGGTTTCATTGAGGTCCATCAGGCGGCCCAGCATATCCGGCCCCATACGGGAAATGGTGGAACGCATGGGATGCCCCTGCTCTCCGTAAACGTCGAAGAAACGCACCGGGCAGCTCTGTAACTGGGGATTCTCTATGCCGAACTCCGGCATGCGCTTCTCAATGAAGCCGGAGAGTTTTCCGGCCTGGGAGATGCCACTGAGGTCTCCTTTCATATCGGCCATAAAGCAGGGAACGCCCGCCTGGCAGAAAGTTTCCGCAATCACCTGCAGGGTGACGGTTTTTCCGGTGCCGGTGGCTCCGGCGATAAGTCCGTGGCGGCAAGCCATTTTGCCCTCCAGAGAAATAGGGCCGTTTGAAGAATGGGCTACATAAAGCCCGCGCTGAGTGTCAAGCATAAAAGAAAACTAAATTTCCGCTAATATAGCAAAAATTATTCAGAGAATAAATCCCTCGCCGGAAGCTCGGATGAAAAACGCCTCCTGAGATTCTTCACAAGATAGGAAGTGTTGCGGCTGAATTTGGAGCCCCTCCAGGCCGAAGTATTGGAAATAAGCACCCAGCACTCACCGTCCGGGAACACCTTCACAAGGGCCGAAGTACCTGAGAATGAGCCCGTCCGCGTCCATTCACCGTCCTTAGTGTCCACCCAGCCAAGTGAGAAGGTGTTTTCGTCGTACCAGGTGGTCATCTTGCGCACGGAATCCGGTAAAAGGATGTCCTCCACGCAGCCAAAGCCATCGGCCGAACACACTACGCGGGCAAGTTCCACGGCCGAACACGCCCATGCACCCGCCCCTTTGAGGGAAGTGACATCGTTGCCGCCGTAGCACTTCTCCACTCCGGCATACTTGCCGTCGAACGAGTTTACAAGTTCGGCATCCGGCTGCATGAAATACATGGACTCTCCGGGATGCCTGTCCTTGAGGTAATTCCCCGCTATCCTGAATCCGTGGCAGCCGCAGGGCTCAAACACTTCCCGCTGCATAAAGGCATCGTAGGACATCCCTGACGCCTTTTCAATCACCAGGGAGAGAAGAAGATACCCGAAGTTGGAGTACTGCTGCCAGGTTCCCGGCACAAAGGCTAGCGGGCGGCGGAGCTCCGAGCGTACAAAATCCTCCGTAACAGGATGATACCCCGTGAACATTACATCCGTACCCCTGTAATGGAAGCCTCCCTGATGCCTCAGGAGATGCTCCACAGTCATGAGGTAGTAGTTGTCGTCGCGGATGGCGGAGTCGAATTCATTCAGGATCCCATACGGGCCGAAGACAGGGGTGTCCAGATGCAGTTTCCCCTCTTCCTCCAGCCTCATTATGCCTATTGCGGTAAGAAGCTTTGACACGGACGCCACCCTCATGATGGTGCCTGGAGTCATCGGATCCGTTTGGCCGGCCTTCCCGTAGCCGCGGGCGTAAAGAAGCGAATCATTGCGCGTAACGGCAATGGAAACGCCCTTGAGAGCCCAGAAACGCATGAAGCTGTCCACCACATGGTCCATTGCCGGCAGCTCCGACAATTCATTGGTAATGCTCCTGTTATAGTCCGTGAATGCCACTGACGGCGAAACCGGTTCGGCCGCGGCGGCTGGCTTTTTGGCGGAGAAAATGAGCACAGCGCTGGCAGCCGCAACCGCCAGCGGAACAATTATGCTTATGAGGCCACGCCGGCTCACTTTCCTATGAGCCCGGCCTTCCTGCCGAAATCAATGATAAAGTCTGCGGTGCCCTCAATTCCAAGCACTGAGCTGTCTACGCAAAGATGATAGTTGGAGCCGCTGCCCCATGCGCCCATGGTGTAGTAGTTATAGTAGGTTTCCCTGATGCGGTCCTTCTTCTTTATGAGTTTCAGGGCCTCTTCCTCCGTGAGTCCTTCGCTTTTCATGATTCGGCCCGCACGGTATTCCACGGGACCGCCCACAAACACATTGAGGCAAGGGAGGTCCCTGAGGATATAGTCGGCGCAGCGGCCGATGATTACGGCGTCCCCCTTCTCACCAATGGAGCGGATGATGTCGCTTTGCACCTTGAAAAGGACATCGTCGTTCATGTAGGTGTTGTCCAGGTAACTCATTCGGCCCGAAGTGAAGAAACTGGAAATGGAGAAGATGCTCCTTTTCTTTTCCCCGCCCTCGAAGATGGACGGAGAATATCCGTTTTCCTGAGCCGCCTTGGAAATGAGCTCGTTGTCATAGAAAGGGATACCGAGCTTTGATGCGACCGCCTGGCCCACATAACCGCCTCCGCTGCCGAAGGAACGGCCAACATTGATGATGGTATTCATAACTGACTTCCAAGAATGGACGGGTCTTCCCCGTCTGAGAGTTTACCTAATTTAGCAATGAGACTCCATGCCATGACGGCGGTGACAATGGCCGCCACGGTATCTGAGATGGGATAACTGTACCATACGCCGGCCTCGCTCTCGAAGATGGGAGGAAGGAGGTAGATGCACGGGACAAGGAAGAGAAGCTGCCTGGAGAGGGACAGGAAGATGGACTTTCGAACCATCCCGAGGCACTGGAAGAGGTTGGAGGTGACCATCTGGAAACCGACTATGGGGAATGCCAGATTCATCATCCTGAGGCCGCTGGCCGATTTTTCAAGAAGCACGGGGTCACTGGTGAAGGCCCTCACCACCGTTTCCGGGAAAAGTTCCGACACCACAAAGCCGAAAACCGTCACGAGGGTGGCCCAGAGAGCCGTTTTTACATACACTTCACGCACGCGGGAATACTGCCTTGCGCCAAAGTTGTAGCCGGCAATTGGCTGCATGCCCTGGTTGAATCCCATTACAATCATCACGAAGATGAATGAAATGCGGTTCACTATTCCGTATGCGCCAAGGGCAAGGTCTCCGCCCCACTTCACAAGCTGCTGGTTGATGAAAAGCACCACTATGCAGCTGGCAAGGTTCATAAGGAACGGCCCCATGCCTATTGCCAGGGAATCCCCCGCTATCTTCCAGTCTATCCTGAAAATCTTCAGGGAACGGGGCAGGTGCAGGAAGCGGTCCTGGTCCAGGAAATACCAAAGGGTATAGCCAAGGGCCATGCACTGGCAAAGGACGGTGGCTATGGCCGCGCCCTTGATCCCAAGACCCAGCGTATAAATGAATATGGGGTCCAGAATGGCGTTGGATGTAACCGTGAACAGGGTAAGCCCCATTGCCAGCTTGGGATTTCCGGAAGAGCGCACAATGGCATTTAGGCCGAAATACAGGTGCGTCACGGCGTTGCCAATTGCTATATACGTCATGTAATCCCGGGCATACGGGAGCGTTGCGTCAGAGGCCCCGAAGAAGCGAAGGATAGGATCCATCCACACAAGGGACACAATGGTAAAGATGATGCCCGTTATTATATTGAGAGTGACGTCGTTGCAAAGGACTTTGCCGGCGCTTTTGTAGTTCTTCTGCCCCAGGAGCACGGAAATCATGGTGGCGGCTCCAACACCCACAAGGGTGCCGAAAGCCGTGGAGATGTTCATGAGGGGGAAGGTGACGGCTAGGCCGGACATTGAAAGGGACCCGACATCGGGGATATGGCCGATGAAGATGCTGTCCACCATATTGTACAGCGACGACGCCGTCATGGCAATGATGCCCGGGACGGCGTACTGCTTGATGAGGGCCCCGATGGGCTTTGTGCCCAGTTCTGTGGGAGCGCTACTCATCCTTTTTCAGTTCCAGTTCAAAGATAAGGGGGCTGTACGGAGGGATTACGCTACCGCTTCCGGTTGCGGCGTATCCAAGGTCCGACACAAAAAGGACGGTGGCCTTCTGGCCGGCCCAGTGCATCTTGTGGAGCCCGGCCTTGAAGCCCTCTATAAGGGAAGAGGTGCCGTCCATGGTTATGGAAGAGTAGTCCTTTGAGAACTTAACGGTAGAGGTCTCATAGGTTTTTTCCTTCACGAAGAGGCCTTCCTTCAGGGCGACTTCCTGGCTGTTGGTGTCAAAGGCCTGGCCGTCAAGGCGGCGCCCGGTGTATGTCAGTTCCAGGGAAGCGTCATCGGCCCTCTTGTCCTCTTCCTTGAAAGATGTGGTGTCGGAGACAAAGTAGAAGGTGCCGCCGGCCTGGCCGCTCTTGTAGGTGGTGCTTTCCTGGGACTCTCCGTAATGGGCCGTGACATACTCCCTGAGTTCCGTGATTTCCTGCACGGAGATATCCTGGCACTGGCCCTCGAGGGTGATATCGTAGATAAGGTGCGTGGAACTTGTACAGGCGTCCAGGTACTCCTTCATGGTGCCGAAACGGCTTGTGGTGGCAAGCCAGGCGGGCATGATGGCAGTGCGTTTGCCGCCAACCTTCATGCCTTCCAGAAGATACTCAAGGCCGGCATAGCCCTTGCCTTCGGCGGTATTGAAATACCTGGGGCCGTAGTAGTTGTAGCTCTTGTAGCTGTCCTCATCCAGCTGCTTCTCAATGTCTTCCTCCGTGGATGAGAGGATTTCGCCGCCAAAAGAGCGGATGGTGCATCTAAGATAGGCGAAGGAGGCATCCTTGTCACGGTCTGCGCCGGTACCAGGGGTATCGGAGAGGATGTACATTCCCCACTGGTCCGGTTTCAGGG
>JAFVDC010000015.1 GCA_017478685.1 Bacteroidales bacterium
CTGTCCTTTTCAACGACATCCTTGAGAAGAAGTTCAAGGCCATCGGCCTCAAGGTCAAGACCCGTCCCGTGGAAATCGGCTATGACGTCCGCTGCCAGGATCCTATTGCATTTGACCTCACATACTGCACAGAGCTTGCTATGGGCGCCTACGAACTCTTCAAGAAAGGCGAAACCGGCTGCATGGTTTACGTAGACTCCTTCGGAGAGCCTAAGCCCCTGTATCTCAAGGACCTCCAGGGTGCAGATGGCAAGATTCCTCCGCGCAGGGTAGACATCGATGGCGGCACCGCCCAGAACTACTTCGGCCACATCTGCCACTTCATCACTCCCGCAGACTACGAGGCCGCCAAGAAGTACGTTCCCAACCCCGAGGCCTACGACTTCTGCAAGATCCTGAACTGGTAATATGAAGCAGCTGATTTACCAGATGCTCCCAAGGCTTTGGGGGAAAGGTAAATTCTCATCGATAGACGCCGGGTCCCTTGAATACATCAAGGGGCTCGGTGCCTCTTTTGTGTGGTATACGGGCATCATCCGCCATGCAACTTCGGCCACTGAAAAGGTGGTGAAAGGAGATGCCGGAAGCCCTTATGCCATTGTGGATTACTACGATGTAAATCCTTATCTTGCAGATGATTCCGAGAGGAGAATGCAAGAATTCCTTGAGCTTGTAAAAAGGACTCACGATGCCGGCCTCAAGGTGATCATAGACTTTGTGCCGAATCACGTTGCAAGGGAGAACGTGGGCTTTGGGAAAGGGGACGACGCCTCTGTCCACTGGGCCCCGGAAAACGACTTCTACTATTACCCCGGCGAGCCTCTCAGGCTCCCTGTGGAAAACGGATACACGGAGTTTCCGGCCAAAGCATCCGGCAACGCGTTCACTTCGGCCCCGGGCATCAACGACTGGTGGGAAACCGTAAGGCTGAATTACTGCGACTTCCACACCGCCACCTGGGACAAGATGCTGGAAATAGTTCGTTTCTGGGCGGGTAAAGGCGTGGACGGCTTCCGCTGCGACATGGTGGAGATGGTGCCGCCGGAGTTTATGAAATGGCTCATAGCATCCCTGAAGGCCGATTTCCCCAACCTCGTTTTCATTGCCGAAGTCTACGAAAAGGACAAGTACCGCATGTATGTGGACGAGGTCGGTTTTGACTTCCTCTACGACAAATGCGGCCTGTACGATACCCTGAGGGCGGTTACCTGCAGCGGAGCGTCGGCAACGGGAATCACCCGTGACTGGCAGTTCCTGGGAGGCCTTCAGCCCCACATGCTGAATTTCCTGGAGAACCACGACGAGCAGCGCATCGCCTCGGATTTCTTCTGCGGCAGCCCGGAAAAGGCAAACGCGGCCCTTGCCGTAAGCATGCTTCTCAATACGGCTCCTTTCATGCTGTATTTCGGGCAGGAGACTGGGGAGAGGGGAATGGATGCCGAAGGATTCAGCGGCCTTGACGGCCGAACCTCCATCTTCGACTGGAGCGCAAAGCACTTCGGCCCCTCCGGCAACGTGCTTCCGGCTTACGGTGAACTCCTTAAGATTGCCCGGGAGCCCGCTTTCCGTGAGGGCAAGACCTTCGACCTCTGCTACTGCCAGGACGGCGGCTTCAATCCTGACCGCCATTTTGCCTGGCTGCGCTCAGATGGCTCCAAGACCTTCATAATTGCGGCAAACTTCGGCCCCGAGGCCGAAATAACGCTTCGCATACCCCCGGAAGCACTTGACTACCTGGGCATTAAAGCCGTCCGCACGGTATACACCTTAACGGTGAAGGCCTTTGATTATGCTATAGTGAACGTCTCCTGAACTCCGCCACGGTGACGGCCGTGGCAACCGCGGCGTTAAGGCTCTCTGAGCCGGGGTCATCGGCGGGGAAGGGAGGAATATAGAGACGGTCTGTCACAGCGGCGGCCGTCTCTTTTGATATGCCGTTAGCCTCATTGCCGATAACGATTATCCCCTTGGAAGACAACTCCTTAGAGTAAATGTTTTCCCCATCAAGGAAGGTTCCGTATACCGGACCGGAATAGGATGAGCACAGGGAAGGGATATTGGCCGTATAGAACGGAACCCTGAAAATGGCGCCCATGGTGGCCTGCACCACTTTGGGATTATACAGCTCCACAGTATCTTCAGAGGCATAAACTGCATCTATGCCGAACCAGTCTGCAATTCTGAGGATTGTACCAAGATTTCCCGGATCCCTTATGCCGTCAAGCGCCAGGTACAGGCCGTCTCCGGGAGCCTGAGTCCTTGAATCCGGAATGCGCACCACAGCCAGCACCGGAGAAGGGGAGGAAAGGGCCGAAATCCTGGCCATGGAAGCCTCTCCGATTTCCTCTTTTCTCAGCACTCTCTCCACCTCAAAACCGGACTTCAGGGCCTCTTGAACCATCTTTTCACCCTCAACCACAAACATCCCTTCACTGTCCCGGAACTTCTTCTGTGACAGTGATTTGATCCACTTTATTTCTGCTGCTGTGATCATTGTCCTATTCTTGATTTGGGAGGGTATATGTCCCTGAACCCATGGCCACCCTCGGCCTTGTAAGAGGGAGGGGCCCACGAAGTGGGAGGGGTC
>JAFVDC010000162.1 GCA_017478685.1 Bacteroidales bacterium
ATGGCGCGGTCTTCGGGGGAGAAGTACTTAGGCTGGAGTTCCATGCCAAGGCGTCCGGAGCATGCCATGTCGAAGCGGAACTTAAGGGGCGTCACGTTGGATGTCTGGTGATTGGGCACCGCAGACACGTGGGAGGCCATTACGCAAGCCGGGTAGATGAGGTTCATGGAGTACTGGATGAAGGCGCGGGTGCGGGCGTCCGTGTTGTCGGAAGTCCAGACCTCGTTGCAGTAGCGGAGCGCTCCGTAGTCCATGCGGCCGCCGCCGGAGGAGCAGCACTGGACAATGACGCGGGGGTATTTCTCCCTTATTCGGCGCATGACATTGTACAGCCCCTCAACATACTCCACAAAGAAGCGGTCCTGCTGCGCGCCAAGATAAGGGCTGCCGAAGCTCTGGATAACCCTGTTGCAGTCCCATTTTATGTAGTCGATGCCGGGTGCAAGCTGCATTGTGCGGTCAAATATGCCGAACACGAAGTTCTCCACGGCAGGGTTGGAAAGGTCCAGCACCCACTGGTTTCGGCCCTGATAGATTTCACGGCCGGGGCTCTGGATAACCCATTCCGGGTGTTCGTGGGCAAGGTTGGAAGCCGGATTCACCATTTCGGGCTCTATCCATATGCCGAATTTAAGCCCTTTGGAATGGGCGTAAGAAGCCAAGTACTCAATTCCTTCCGGAAGCTTTGAGGTATTCACCTCCCAGTCTCCCAGACCGGCGTTGTCTCCGTTGCGCGGGAAGTCATTGCCGAACCAGCCGTCGTCCAGCACAAACATCTCAAGGCCCATTGAGGCGGCATCGTCTATCATGCCAAGAAGGACGGGAGTGGTGAAGTTGAAATACGCTCCCTCCCAGCTGTTGAGGAGGGTGGGATTCACTTCGCCGCCACCATAAACGCAGTACTTGCGGGCCCAGCGGTGAAGGTTGCGGGAAGCCCCGCCGGCACCTTCGGCAGAGTAGGTGTAAACCATCCCTGGCGTCACAAATGTGGCCCCGGCCTCAAGCGGATATGCCGAAGCATAAGGGCTTATGCCGGTAATGATGTTCAGCCTGTGGGCGTCGTCCTTTTCAAAGCTCATGCGGAAATTGCCGCTCCACTCAAGGGCGCCGGCAATGACCTCACCGTCGTTTTCCCGAAGCTCCTTAGTGCCCAGCGACAGAAGGAAGGAGGGGTTGTTCCCCTGCGTGGCCTGCACTCCGCGCCTGGACTCGATAACCTTGGTGTCGTGGCCAAGGACCTCGCTTTCCATGAGCATTTCCTTCGCCCACGCCCCGTAAAAGTGCGTGAGAAGATACTCGGGGGCATCCACGTAAAGTGAGGCCGAAGCAAAGTTAAGGAGCTCCACGGCCTTCTTGCCGCCGTTCAGAATCTCCGAGTGCATCTCTATCACGTCTTCCTTCACATAGGCGTCGTAGAGCAGCTTCACCTCCAGCCCCGTCACATAGTCCTTGAGGCCTATCTCCGTTCTCTCAAACCCGTCTTGGGCCGATTTTTTCACTCCCGTGAAATAAAGCTCCGTGTTATGCGAGCCGTCCGGGTACTTCACATGCAGGGCAGGCTCCGATATAAACCGGCCTCCCGTTGCCGGGTAAGTGAGTGACCGGCAGCCGTTGTAGTCTTCCGAACTCCCGTCCAGCTGCAGCCATGCACCAGGATCCTCTATCTTTGCCCCATAATGAAGCGTCTGGAGCTCACCTTTTTCCGTAACCAGGAGATTGAGCGAAGTGGATGCGGTTTCCACGGAAATAATCTCTCTTTCCACCGCCGGAACGGCTATGGTTTCATGGGTGAATTTAGGCTTTTTCCTGGCCTCTGAGGGCAAGGCAACCAGCAGTACGGCTGCTGCAAGAAGTAGTGTTTTTTTCATAGTGGCGTATAAATTTCACTGCAAGATAGCATTTAAATCCCGGATTATGAAAAATTGTTTAAAAAGTATCAAAATTTCACTATCTTTGTGCATATAACTGCATAAGAAATGTCAAACGTACTCCGGGAAATAACACCAATCACAGACCGTGACTGCTTTTACATTGTGGAGCGCCATAAAACGGAGTTCCAGTACCCCATCCACAGCCATAACGTGTATGAGCTCAATTTCATTGAAAACGGCAGGGGAGTGCGCCGTATCGTGGGGGACAGCATAGAGGAAATAGGTGACCTCGAGCTTACCCTTGTCACCGGTGACGGCCTGGAGCACGTTTGGGAGCAGGGCAGTTGCACTTCGGCCGATATCCGGGAAATCACCATCCAGTTTTCCCCGGACCTCCTGGACTCCAGGCTCCTTGGCCGAAACCAGTTCCTGTCCATAAAAAAGATGTTCGAAAACGCCCGCCACGGCGTGGCTTTTTCCCTCAGCGCCATTGCCAAAGTGTACACTTACCTGGACACCATATCGTCTCTGGAAGACAGCTTCGACCAATTCCTGAACATGCTCAAAATCCTCTATGAACTCTCCCAGGACAAAGGCGCCAGAATCCTTGCCTCCACCTCTTTCGCCAACATCACCGGAGAAAGTGAAAGCCGTCGTGTGCGCAAGGTAAAGGATTACATATCAGAACATTACGCAGAGGAACTTAGGCTCGACGACCTTGCTGCAATGGTGGGCATGGCTCCAAGCGCATTCAGCCGTTTTTTCAAGCAGCACACCACCCGCAACCTCCAGGATTACATCATAGACGTGCGGCTTGGAAGGGCCGCCCGAATGCTTGTTGACACCACCACCGGGATCAGTGAAATCTGCTATGCCTGCGGCTTCAACAACCTCTCCAATTTCAACCGCGCATTCAAGAACCGGCGCGGCTATACGCCCCGCGATTTCAGGGCTCTTTTCACCAAAAACAGGGTGTTTGTATAGCCAATGTTAAAATAGTATCGGTTTTTGTTATTTATTCATTTGTCCGAAACAGGCCGTAACCATAACTTTGTACCTGTACAAATTTATGTCGGCCAGCATAATGAAAATAACGCTTAAAACCGTGGTAGGGGTTGCTATTGCCCTTGCCGCCATTTCTTGCAACAAAACCCCTGAATTCGTTACCGTCAAAGACGGTCAGTTTATCCGTAACGGCAAGCCCTACACCTATGTGGGCACCAATTTCTGGTATGGCCCCATCCTGGCTTCGGATGGCCGTGGCGGTGACCTTGAGCGTCTCCAAAGGGAGCTTGACACCCTCAAGGCCCTTGGAATCACCAATCTCCGCACCCTTGTGGGCGGTGACGGCGCAGACGGCGTGTTCTCACGCGTGGAGCCCACCCTCCAAACCGCTCCCGGAGTGTACAACGACACCCTCCTCACGGGCCTGGACCGCTACCTTGTGGAACTTGGCAAGCGTGACATGCAGGCCGTGCTGTTTGTCAACAACTCCTGGGAATGGAGCGGCGGCTACGGTCAGTACCTGGAATGGGCAACCGGTGAAAAAACCCTCATCCCGCTCATAGACGGCTACTGGCCCTTCATGCAGCAGATGCGTAAATTTCAAACCTCCAAGGAGGCCCAGGAACTCTATTTCAATCATTTGCGTAATATTGTAGGCCGAACCAACTCCATCACCGGCAAGCCGTACAAGGAAGACCCCGCAATCTTTGCGTGGCAAATCGGCAACGAACCCCGCTGCTTCTCCTCCGAAAAAGAAATCCAGGACGGTTTCATCGGCTGGATGACAGAGGCCGCAAGGATAGTCAAGGAACTTGACCCCAACCACCTCCTTTCCACCGGCAACGAGGGCCTCATGGGCTCCGAGGAAGACATGGAACTCCTTCGCAGGGTCAACACCATCCCCGGCGTAGACTACATGACCATCCACATCTGGCCCTACAACTGGAGCTGGGCAAAGGCCGAATCCCTTGAAGAGGATATCCCCGTCGCAATAGAAAAGACCGCTGAATACCTCAGGGTGCATGCCGAACTCGCCAATGAACTTGGCCTTCCCGTAGTCTGCGAGGAATTCGGCTTCCCCCGTGACGGCTTCAAGGCCGAAAAAAGCGCCACTACGCGTGCGCGCGACAAATATTATGAATACCTCTTCGGCCAGGTTGGAAAAACCCTTCAGGGCGCCAACTTCTGGGGCTGGAGCGGATTTGCGGAGCCCCTGCACGAGCAGTGGGTGAGCGGAGACCCCTACACCGGAGACCCCGCCCAGGAGGCCCAGGGGCTCAACGGCGTATATGTCACGGACTCTACCGTGGGCATCATCAAAAACGCAATCAACAATCTAAACCAATAATAATATTAACCTTTAACCAACTAAAGCATGAGACAAAAATTTGTGACCTTCATGCTGGCGCTCCTCGCCACAACGGCCCTGTTCGCACAGAACAAGGTTACTGGCACGGTGACCGACAACATCGGCCCCGTCATCGGAGCATCTGTCATGGAGAAGGGCACCAACAACGGTGCCATCACAGACCTGGATGGTAACTACACCATCACCGTGCGCCCCGGCGCTACGCTGGTGTTCTCATCCATCGGTTATGCAACTCAGGAAATCGCCGTTGGCAGCCAGTCTGTCATCAACGTAGTCCTGGGAGAGGACACCGAATTCCTCGACGAAGTTGTCGTCGTGGGTTACGGTACCATGAAAAAGAGCGACCTCGCGGGCGCTTCCGTATCAATGAAGGAAGACGCCATCAAGGGCTCTATCATCACCAACATCGACCAGTCCCTGCAGGGACGTGCCGCAGGTGTCCAGTCAGTGGCTACTTCCGGTGCTCCTGGTTCATCTTCAGCTATCCGCGTCCGTGGTCAAGCCACCATTAACGCCAATGCAGAGCCTCTGTACGTCATCGATGGCGTCATAATGCAGGGCGGCGGTCAGTCCGGCGCAGATTTCGGCCTTGGAGATGCCCTTGGTAACGGTGCAGTTTCCACCATTTCCCCTCTGTCCACCATCAACCCCTCCGATATCGTGAGCATGGAAATCCTCAAGGATGCTTCCGCTACAGCAATTTACGGTGCCCAGGGTGCAAACGGTGTTGTCCTCATTACTACAAAACGTGGTAAGAGCGGAGATGCCAAATTTACGTATGACGGCATGGTCGCCGTTCAGCGCCAGACCAAGCGCATAGACCTTTTGAACCTCCGTGAGTTTGCAGAGTACTACAATGAACTTGCTTCCGGGGGTATGGTAGGAGAGAATGACTATTACTCAGACCCCTCCATCCTTGGTAAGGGAACCAACTGGCAGGATGCAATCTTCCGCACCGCCCTCCAGCATCAGCATCAGATTAGCGCACAGGGAGGTACAGACAAGGTTCAGTACTATGTGTCAGGTTCATTCATGGACCAGCAGGGTACCATCATCGGCTCGGAATTCAAGCGTTTCAGCGTCAGGGCAAACCTGGACGCCCAGCTCAAGGACTGGTGGAAGATAGGTCTCAGCGCAACGTATTCATCAACGGATGAAAACATGAAGCTGGCCGATTCCGACGAAGGTATCATCGGATACTCCCTCACATCACTTCCGAGCGCCCCTATCTATGACCAGGACGGCAACTACTACAACATTTCCATGGACAATTATTCCATCATCAACCCTGTTGCCATGGCAATGTTGGAGCAGATTCTCCTTAAGAGGCAGAAACTGGCCGGAAACATATTCTCCGACATCACGTTCCCCTTCCTAAAGCAGCTTACCTGGCATGCCGAACTCGGTTATGATATCAGCTACTCCAAGGTCGATACTTTCAATCCTTCCGTGAGCCTGGGCTCTTACCAGAGGGCCGCAAATGAGACCCGCTCCCAGAAAAACAATTCTTTGTTCTGGCAGCTCAAGAACTATCTTACTTACGCGAACACCTTCGGCAAGCACAGCATTACCGCCATGGTGGGTCAGGAAGCATGGGAAAGCAAATATGACTATTCATCAGTCTTCAATACAGCCCTTCCTTCCAACGATGTCGTGAACCCCTATCTTGGAACGGGTACTCCCACCATCGGCTACGGCTTCGGCTCCAGCTCCATGGCTTCCTTCTTCACCCGTGAAACCTACAACTACGACAACCGTTACATCGGTACATACACTTTCCGTTACGACGGTTCCTCAAACTTCGGCCCCAACAAGCGCTGGGCTCCTTTCCATTCCGTGGCTCTCGCTTGGCGCTTTACCAACGAGCACTTCTTCCCGGAGAGTGTAAAGAACGTTCTCTCCGACGCTAAGCTTCGTTTCGGCTGGGGACAGACAGGTAATGCATCCATCGGTGGATATAAATGGGGTACCACTATGTCAAAGGTGGCCACTGGTCTTGGTACAGGTTATCGCCAGGCCAATATGCCCAATCCTGACATCATGTGGGAAAAACAGGAACAGTTCAACGTCGGTTTGGACCTGAGCTTCTGGAACAACCGTCTCAACCTTGTAGTAGACTGGTACGACAAGCGCTCCAATGACATGCTTATGCCTTTGCAGATGCCTACGTACATGGGTACTTCCGGTAACGGTTCTTCTGCCCTGGCAGCTCCTTTCGGCAACTACGGTTCAATCCAGAATACAGGTTGGGAATTCACTCTCAGCGCCCACCCCGTCGAGACTAAGGATTTCCGCTGGTCAACAGAAGGGCAGCTCTCCTTCAACAGCAACAAATTGCTGGCTCTCTCCGGTACGGCCTCTGCCGCTATCGTCGGATACGGGCAGTGGAACGACATCGTGTCTGTATCAAATATCGGTGAGCCGCTGTTCAGCTTCTACGGTTACCAGACAGACGGTATCTTCCAAAGCATGGAAGAAGTTATGGCCGGTCCGGTTCAGGGAGACAAGATGCCTCATACCGTAGATGCCGATGGCGTTTGGCATCCTTCCCAGGAACCTGCCGACTACAGCCAGTATAGCACCACTTGGGTTGGCGATATCCGCTATAAGGACCTTAACGGGGACGGCCGCATAACAGAGGCCGACCGTACGAATATCGGTTCTCCCATGCCTAAGTTCACTTTCGGCTGGACTAACACCTTCACATATAAGAATTGGGATCTGACCATATTTATCAACGGCTCTTATGGTAATAAGGTTCTCAATTACCTCAACATGCGTATCGGCAACATGAAGAGCGCTTGGGCCAACCAGCCCAGCAGCGTTCTTGGCCGCACCCGTCTGGAGGTAATCGACCCCTTGCATGTTTATGACGGAACGGACAATATCTGGAACTGGTATGAAGATATTGAGAACGTCCGCGTTTCAAATCCCACTTCCGTAATACCTCGTGCAACCACAGGAGACCCCAATGACAATGACCGTCTCAGCGACAGGTACATTGAAGATGGTTCATATATCCGTTTGAAGAACATCACTCTTGGATATACCTTCCCCAAACGCTGGATGGAAAAATGCAAGATCGAATCCCTCAGGGTTCAGATGAACATCCAGAATCTGCTTACATTGACCAAGTACACCGGATATGATCCTGAGATTGGTGTAAGTACTGCTTCCGTGAACGTGATGGGCCTGGATAACGGCCGTTATCCTTCTCCCACCGTATATTCCCTCGGTGTCAATGTTACATTCTAATCAAGGGAGGAACGAAATATGAAAAATACGTTTAAATATATTGCTGTTGCTGCTGTTGTACTGCTGGGCGCCGTTTCATGTGACAAATTCCTGAACCGTCCGGCCGAAGATTCTTATAACAGCGATAATTTCTACCAGGATGAGGCTCAGTGCATCCAGGGCGTGAATTATCTGTATAATTCTCCCTGGTACGATGTTATTCGCGGTTTTTACCGTGTGGGTGAGTGCTTCTCCGGTAACTACTATATGGGCTCCAGCCCTTATCTTCAGTTCACCGTGAACGGCTCCGACCAGGAACTAAAGGACATGTCTTCTTCCCTTTGGGCCGTCAATTCACATGCTACGACGGTGTACAAACGTATCAAGCAGGCCGATATCGATCCTGATGTGAAGAATATGTGCATGGGTGAAGCTCTCACGTGGAAGGCTTTCGCCTATTTCTTCCTTGTACGTTCTTTCGGTGAAGTTCCGATTATCCATGATCCTGCGGCAATGATTACAGCCGGAGATTACAATGTGGTTTACAAAGCCCCCAAGGAGGACGTTTACAACTACATTGTGTTGATCCTTCAGAAGGCCATGGAACTGCTTCCTAAGAAAGAAGCCAATAAAGACGGTCGTATAGACTTTTATAGCGCCGAGGCCCTTCTTGCCAAGGTTTACCTTCAGAAGGCCGGTGTTTCCGGTCAGCTGGTTCAGGCCGACCTTGACAAGGCTGCAGAGCTTGCCAAGGATGTCATTGAGAACTCCGGCCGAGAGCTCATGGAGAACTACTCAGATATCTTCCGTATGCAGAACAACAAGAATATCGAAGCCCTGATCTCTTGGCACTGGGATGCATCTGCGCAGCCTTGGACAGCCCAGAACTCCTTCCAGAGCGATCTTGGAATGAACGGCTTTGATGAATTCGGAGACTGTTGGGGACAGTGGGCAGGCCCTTCAGTATCCCTGCAGGAACAGTTCGGCGTCACCGCAATCGAGGATCCCGCAACCCGCTCCGACACTGATGTCCGTCGTAAGGCAACCTACATGCTTGCCGGAGATAAATATGACTATTTCTGGACGGTCAATGGCGGATTCGACTATCTGCGTTTCTTCTATGACGACAATTATGGTCCCAGTGGTACCGCCAATGCTTCTGACAAGAGCATGAACAGCCCCACCGGCGCCGCCTGCGTAAAATTCCTTTACGGAGATGGTGAGGACCACAAAGCCGCCCTGGGCGTATCTGCCGGCCGTATGGCATACGGGCTTTCTACCCATATCCTTCGTCTTGCCGATATCTACCTGGTATATTGCGAAGCCAAACTTCACGGCCCTGGTTCCACAACTACGGATGCTCTGGCACTTGATGTATTCAACCGAATTCAGCAGCGTGCCCGTCCTGGTGTCTGGTCTCCTGTTTCTTCACTCACGTTTGAGAAGGTGTTCATGGAGCGTAACCTTGAACTTGCCCTGGAAGGTGATCGCTGGTACGATTTCGTGCGTGTCGGCTACTACAATCCGGATTATGCCGTGTCTGTCCTTATGAGTCAGCATCGCAACGCATATCAGGGTGCTCTCAACGATATGTATAAGAGGTACTATGAGAATAAAGTCTGGGACGCATCCGAAGTGTCTTATAACAGTTCCGAGTTCTCCCTTACTGAGCAGGCCATTCTCTCTAAGCTTGAGGCTTTGCCATTCCCTTCCGAGGATGTGGTGTTCAATCCTAACCTGGATCAACCCGCCAAGGCATACGACCTGAGCACCATTACCTTTTAATCCTTAACACACAAAGCAATGAATAAGATTTTCACTAAAATTTGCCTTTATGCAGCGGTTGCACTGACTGCTGCCGTAAGCTTCACTGCGTGTGAGGATGAACCAGACCGCTTCCGTCTTGCCGACGGTACCCCTACGGTCTATTACGTACGCCCTCTGAAGGCCGAAGCTGCAGATTCGCTCCTGACCGGTGCGTATCTTGGCAACAGCGTCTGCATAGTGGGTGACAACCTCCGCAGTGTCTACAAGCTTCGTTTCAATGACCGCGAAGCCGTTCTGAATAACAGCTATATCACAGACCATACCCTTCTTGTGGATATCCCTAAGACTCTTCCTGATGAGGTGACAGATAAAATGTACCTTGAAAACAAGCAAGGGGAGATTGTGGAATTCGATTTTGAGGTTCTGGTCCCGGCTCCGTCCGTGGTGTCGATGTCCTGCGAATACGCCCCTATCGGCTCAGAGGCCGTTATCTACGGAGATTATTTCGTGGATGATGCCGGTCTTCCCCTTAGTGTGACAATCGGCAAGACAGAGTGCGAGATCAAATCCTTCACTCAGGGCGCTATCAACATTGTCATCCCCGACGGCATCGCCCCTAATGATCCCATTTCCGTAGAGACCGTGAATGGAAAAACGGCTGCCGCTTTCCAGTGGAGCGACACCCGCGGCCTAATGTTTGACTTCGACGGCGCTACCGGTTTGGGTAACCATGGCTGGCATAACCAGGTAATCGAGCAGGACGAAACCTCCCTTACCGGTAAATTCCTCCGCCTTGGTGATGCGGGAGTGACCCTTTCAGAGGATGCCGGATGGAATGACACCAACTTCTCATTCGAGTATTGGTGCGGTTCCTGGGACTCGCCTCAGAATATTACATCCGGAGAAGGTATTGCTCTGTACAATCTTGTGGACTTCAAGAAGTTCAAGAATATGTCCCTGAAGTTCGAAATGAATATTCCTGCTTCCAATCCTTGGCAGGCCGGCGCTATGCAGATCTGTTTTGAGGGTGTTGACAAGGTGACTCTTTCTGGAAATCCGGTTGACGGATATGACGAAGTGGCAGGCGCCAATGCCTGGGTATTCAATGGCGACAACGACAAGGGCGGCTGGGCACGTGCCCTTTACCGTCCTTGGACGACCACCGGTTCCTATGATACAGCCGACCAGTGGATAACAGTTACCGTTCCCATCAGTTCCTTCACTTATGACAGGGAAGGAAAAATTACCGACGAAGTGTATTCAAGCTATAAAGACTTTGCCAGCCTCACTATTTTCGTGCTTGGCGGTGGCATAAATGGCACAGAATGCAACCCTATCATCAAGATTGACAACATACGTGCTGTCCCCAACGAATAATTGACTCAGGATTATGAAAAGAATATTCAAACTGACAACATTGCTGGTGGCTGCTGCCCTGGTGCTGTTCTCCTGCGCCAAGAATGAGGTAGATACCAACCAGTTTGACAACACGGCCGTTGTCCTTAAGGCATACGGCCCCCAGCCCGTTGTCCGTGGCGGAGTCCTGCGCTTTGTGGGTTCCAACCTGGACAAAGTGGTGTCTGTGACTATCCCCGATGATAATGTCATAACCGATATTACCGTAGTATCATCCGGCGTTCATTCCGAAATCCGTGTAACGGTGCCAAAGGAAACGGCAGCGCCCGGTTATCCTGTACTCACCCTGGCCGATGGTAAGACTCTGACCGGAAAGACTGCCCTTGTCTATGATGAACCCATCACTATTGATGAAGTGACAGAAAAGGCTTATCCCGGTGAGGATATTACCATCAAGGGTGATTACCTGAATCTCATCCACGAGGTGGTCTTCTCCAAAGACGTGATTGTCTCCGAAGACGAATTCAAAACCCATGACCGGTATCAGATTGTTGTTGCTGTTCCGGAAACGGCTAAAACCGGCGTCATCGCCCTGGGCACTCTGGATGAGACCAAGATTCCTTCCATGGGCTTGAAGGAGGCCGAAGAAGAGGCCCTTCTTAAAACTCTGAATCTCATTGAGACTGAAGAGGATTTCGTTGTCGGCACCGCTGAAGGTAAAGTGGTTGACACGCCTCTGAAGCCCGGTAATTCTGTGACTATAGCAGGCTCTCACCTCGATCTTGTGAAAAGTATCGTCCTTAACGGCGCCACTGTGGAAGAGTTTAAGTTGGACGGAGATGTCATCAGCTTTGCGCTTCCGGCCGCTGTAGCAGATGGTGATGTCCTTATG
>JAFVDC010000163.1 GCA_017478685.1 Bacteroidales bacterium
ATATCTTCCCCGACGAAGACATGGTGATTTCGGCCGGAAACTTCCACGGAGAGCCCATTGCCATCCCCATGGACTCCCTGGCAATTGCAATGAGCGAGCTCGCAAGCATCTCAGAACGCCGCACTTTCCAGCTTATAGACGGCCTGCGCGGGCTTCCCAAATACCTTGTGGCGGCTCCGGGCCTCAACAGCGGCTTCATGATTCCGCAGTACACCGCAGCATCCATCGTATCCCAGAACAAGGGCCTCTGCTGGCCTGCGTCCTGCGACTCCATCCCCTCTTCCCAGGGCCAGGAAGACCACGTTTCAATGGGTTCCAACGCCGCCACCAAGCTTGTGAGGGTGGTGGACAACGTGGAAACCGTGCTTGGGATTGAGCTCTTCAACGCAGTCCAGGCCATAGAGTTCCGCCGTCCGCTGCACACTTCTCCTCGCCTGGAGAAAGTCATGGCCGACTACCGCAAGGTGGTGCCGTTTGTAGACACCGACACCTACATGCATCCGCTCATAGAAAAATCCGTACAGTTCCTTAGGAATGAGCAGTACATTAATTAAGAATATAGGCCTTCTTGCCGGTATAGTCCCTGAAGGAGTCCTCCGCAAGGAGGGCTCCGCCCAGGGAGAGACCGGGATGCTGGAAAATGCCTGGCTCAGGATAGAAGACGGCCGAATTGCCGCTTTCGGCCCCATGTCCTCATGCCCTTCCCCTGTCATTCCCGACACCATGGACGCCCGCGGCGGCATGCTCATGCCAGGCTTCTGCGACAGCCACACGCATGTTGTGTATGCCGGCAGCCGTGACGGAGAATTCCTGGACAAGATCAACGGTCTCTCCTATGAGGAGATAGCGGCCCGCGGTGGCGGCATCCTCAATTCCTCCGACCTTCTCAACCGCACTCCGGAAGACGAGCTTTACCGCCAGTCAATGGCGCGCGTAAATGAGATGATGGCAAAAGGCACCGTGGCCATGGAGATTAAAAGCGGCTACGGCCTGTGCCCTGAAGGTGAGATGAAAATGCTCCGCGTGATACGTCGCATAAAGGAATCCGTCCCCGCCGCAGTCAAGTCCACATTCCTTGGAGCGCATGCCATCGGCCGAAAATATACCCACGAGGAATACGTTCAGGCTGTAATTGACATGATTCCGGAGGCTTCGGCCCTGGCCGATTTTGTGGATGTCTTCTGCGACGATGGCTTCTTTACGGTGGAAGATACGGAGCGTATCCTTTCTGCCGCTAAGGGTAAACTTGTTCCAAAGATCCACGCCAACGAACTTGCCGTAAGCGGCGGAGTGCAGGTGGGCGTAAAGCACGGGGCGCTGTCCGTAGACCACCTGGAGCGCACCACCGATGCCGAGATCGAGGCTCTTCGGGGCTCTTCCACCATGCCCACAATGCTGCCGGGAAGTTCCTTCTTCCTTGGTCTCCCCTACGGCAGGGCAAAAGACTATATCAAGGCCGGCCTTGGCGTCGCCCTGGCTTCAGACTACAACCCAGGGTCCTCCCCTTGCGGAGACATGCGCTTTGTGATGGCACAGGGTTGCATCAAGATGAAACTCACTCCCGTAGAGGCATTTAACGCAGTAACCCTCAACAGCGCCTATGCCATGGGACTTAGCCGGGAATACGGCTCGATAACCATCGGCAAAAAGGCCGCCCTTATTCTCACCGAACCTGGCTGGGACATTACAAAACTCGCATACCAGTACCAGACTCCGTTCATCCGGAAAGTCCTTTACTAAGTTTGCGACTTTGTAAATTTTTGATATATTTGCAGTTATGAGAAAGTTTTTCAACTGCATAGCCCTTCTTGTCCTTGTATCCTGCGGCCCGGCAGCCTATACCTCCTATGGGCCAAGCCGGATGCAGGAAAAGGTAAACATAGGTTATGGTACGGCCACACGCGAGCAGCTCACAAGTTCCGTATCATCTGTTGCCATAGATGACAACATACCATACGCCAACATCTACGAAATGATCCAGGGAAAGTGCGCCGGCGTAATGGTAAGAGGAACTTCAATCCTGATCCGCGGCGTCAGTTCCATCAATCTTTCTACGGAACCCCTCATCCTGGTAGATGGAATTGAGGTATCAGACATCTCTCACATTAATCCCCGGGACGTAAAAGACATACATATCCTCAAGGACTCCGCCGCATCCATTTACGGCTCCAGGGGCGCAAACGGGGTCATTTTGATTACCCTAAAATAGCCCCTTCCTCTTTTCCATCGCGCCAGGATATTATGGTTCCCGGAATCCGTCCATGATGACAGTCGGCCTGCCTTCAGAGTCAAAGGCGCCCAGCTTGTACTGCGACGGCCTGCATTCCGGTTCCCAGTAGAAGACTCCTGAGCAGTGCCCGGTGGCGCGAGATTCCCGGATGATGCGCCGAAGCTGGTCCCTCCCCTTCTCCATTACCTCCGGACGGGCCTCGTCGACTTCGAATCCAGTTTCCACAATCATGACAGGAGTGTGGTATTTCTCCCACACATGGTCAATGTTTGCCATACAGTGCGTAATGGCCTCGTCCTCATCCGTCTCCAGGCCGCTGTCAAGTGCCCAGTAAGGATAAAGGGACATGCCTACAATATCCCACTTGGCACCGTACTTTTTCAAAGTGTCAAGGTTGCTGTCGTACAGAGGCTGATGGAATCCGTTGTCAAGATGGACAATGACCTTGGCTTTGGGAAACACCTCTTTCACGGCATCGTATCCTGCAGAAAAGAGTCCTGCATACTGGCTCGGGTTATTCCTCAGGTGGCCGATGGATTCCAGGATGGTGACCCGTCCAAGGGAATCAGGGACGGGGTCTCCCCATTGGTTTCCCTTGACGGTCCACAGGAATCCATTGGAGGTCTCGTTCCCAACCTGTACCCAAAGGGGCTCAATCCCCTCCTCCTTCAGCCTTGTCAGGACCTTCCTCGTGTGTGCCGACAAGGAGTCCTTGACGGCCTCATAGCCCTTCCCGCTCCAGGAGGCCGGAACGTTCTGCTTCTTGGGATCGGCCCAGAAATCACTGTAGTGGAAATCCACCATGACGGCCATCCCGAGACTGTCGGCCCGGCGAGCCTTCTTGACAAGGTCCTCCTCGCCGTTCCATCCTCCGTGGCGTGACGGGTCCACCCATACGCGGAAACGCACGGCATCAAGGCCTAACTCTTTCATGAGCGCCGTGCACTCGCGCTCTTCCCCGTTCCCGTTATAGAAACGAAGCCCCTTAGATTCGTACTCTGTGGCCCAGCCGATGTCCGCGCCTTTCCAGAAGCGGGGAGCCTGGCGGCAGCCTGCAAGAATGGCCACCGCGGCAATCAAGGTTATTGTAACAGTCTTTTTCATATTTTTGACAGATTATTCAGTGTATTTCCTCACCTGAAGCGGTGAGATTTTCCAGGGCTATCCTGAAAAGCGCCATGGCTTCCTTGTTCAAAGACAAGGGCTCTGGAGCGGATATCGTCCGGCCGTTCCGGCAACTGGACAGCAATGAGAGAAGAGCAGGAAGAAGGAGCAAGTGGAATGCTTTCAGCGCAGGAGCCATGATACTAGTGCGATTTCTTTGCCTCTAATTTTTCAATGAATTTCTTCTCGTCGATGATTTGGCGGAGAACTCCGGCGTAACGGTCATCTCCCTTTGTCCCTTGATACCTATTTCTAGCATTTCAGTTTCATGTTAATTCTTTATAAAGGAATTATTCCGAAATAAACCTTAAAAATATTTGCAGTTTTATAAAAAAATAGTACCTTTGCAATCCCAATTCCTCTGGATGTAGCGCAGTTGGTAGCGCACCTGGTTAGGGACCAGGAGGTCGCTGGTTCAAGTCCAGTCATCCAGACTCCAATGAATCAAGCACTTACAAGTTTTTGTAGGTGCTTGATTTCTATTAAAAGGCCTGCATCCTTGAATGCAAGTCCAGCACATCCCTAAGCAGGTTATCCAGTCCATCTTCTGAGAGAACCCCGCGCGGAAGATCCATGTATGGTGGCAGTTCACCGCGCTCATCGGCCTCGAAGTCCTTAAGCCATTGTCCGGATTCCTGATACTCCTCCAGCCGCGAAATCCGGCCCTGGACGGCCTCGTAATCAGTAAGTGCCTTATCCAACGAACGGACTACTTCCTTGACCAGGTTGAAGTCATCCTCCATTTTCTTGATTCTGGCGAGTCGTTTAGTGTCCATTTGTTGCTATCCTTCTAGAATCTGTTTTGCCGCATTCTTGGTGTCTACCTTCTCAATAATACGCTCCAAG
>JAFVDC010000164.1 GCA_017478685.1 Bacteroidales bacterium
CTGACGGACAAACTTCAGATAACGTGGAATTGAAGGTGCGGTTTCCATAGGGACCACGCTCCAGGTCTTGTTGGATTCATCCAGAAGATAAGACTGACCGCCTGCCATCATGGAGACGGCATTCATACCGTTCATATCCACCCTGGACATTGAAACGCCTCCGCGGAAAGCGGTCTCTACACTGATCCTGTAACCATCCTGGACCATATCGAAGGCCATATAGTACTTTCCGCTTTCTATGGCCTTCACAATGGGAGTGGAAACGTAGGTATTCTGCGCAAAGGCGGCGACACTCAGAGTGAGTGCTGCCGCCAAAGTAAGGAATCTGGTCATATTGATTCTCATTCCATAGATATCTGGTCGTCCGGTAAATTCAACTCATAATCCAGGATATCCTTGGACAGGCTGAAATACTCCTGGGCCACCGACTGCGGAGTGAATGCGGGAGCCATAAACGCAGTATCTCCGGTCTGCGTAAACATCTCCTTGCGGAATGCTTCCCTTTCCTTGGAGAGTTTCATTACATCGGTCTTGTAGTACTCCATAGCGCCGGCAATGGCACTTCTCCAAACAGGGAGATACTCCTCATAGAACTTGCACTCAACCGCGAATTTCTGTTTTGTAAGGGCCTCGTATCTCCTTGCAGCGGCAGCGCAGCGCTCCTCCGTCCCGGGGACGGGGCGTTCTTCAAATGCTCCGTCCATAATGGCCTGGTGCAGTCCTTTCTCAATCTCCTTCACCTGAGTCCTGTATTTTTTCTCATAAAGGTCATATCCCTTCTGACGGGCGGCTTCCTCCCTGCTGTTACCTTCTTTAAGGCCGTCCAGAAGAGTGCGGTCCATCTCCTGCATCTTAAGAATGCCGGTAGAACGCGCGCTCTTGGAGGAAGACCCCCTTGACTGGATTGCAGAAAGTTGTTTTGCGGCCTCTGCCATCTGCTCCTGGGAACCTGAGTTCTGGGCATCACCCATCATCTTTTCCAACTTTGCAAGATCGTCCGACGTCATTCCGCCCTGGGCCTTCATCACTTTATTCGCTAGGGCCATCTGCTCCGCTTCGCTCAGCTTTCCGGACTGCATTTTGGCAATGTCGGAGGCGCTCAGTCCCATACCGGACATACGGCCCATTGCCGATGCCATTGCAGAACTCTCATCCATATTTCCCAAAGAAGACACATCAGGGGCATAATCATTGGGCAGTTCCCGGATTATGCGTTCTGCATCAAGATGCTTGTCTGCAAAAGCCTGTAAAGGATTTCCTCCCGGAGGATTGTAGCCTTCGTAAGGGGTATGCTGCTCTTTGAAATCTTCCATAATATCCTTAACCGAAGGCAATCCCGGGGTAAGGGAGATTATGGTTTGGGCATTATTCTGCGCCATGGCGGGAATGATCACCGCCAGGGCAGCAAGGGTAATGAATAACTTTTTCATAGGCTACTTCTTTACGAATTCTACTCTGCGGTTCTTGGCGCGGCCTTCGTCCGTGCTGTTGGAGGCAATGGGCTGGTGGGAGCCCTTTCCGACGGCGGTAAGGCGGGCTTCGGCAATCCCCTCTTCTACCAAGGCGGCCACGATGGCTTCGGCCCTCTTCTGACTCAGCGGATCATTGACTTTGTCGCTTCCGGTGGCGTCACAATGGCCCTGGACCTCGAACTCAAGGCCGGGATTATCCTTCATGAGCCCGGCCACCCGATGAATTTCCACCATGGATTCGGGCTTGAGATCGGCCTTGCCGGTCTCGAAGGTGATGGCGTAGGTGACAATCTTGCCCTCGGACATCAGACGGTCGTAGAGCGGCACGGCGCCCTTTGCAAGGCGGACATTGCTAATGCCGCTGTAGGCGTACTGGGACGCGCTGTTGAAATAGAAGTAACCTGGCGCCTCCATGGCCGGCACATTGATGATGCGGAATCCGTTGATATAGCCCTTGAAAGCCCTCTTGTTGAAGGAGAAGGCAAAATGGTTCCACTCCCCTGCCTTCAGGGGATTGTCTTTCCCGTTGTAGTCGGCAAAGCCGGGGTTGAGTCCCAGTTGTTTATCGCCTGCGGTCTGGGCACTGGAAGAGGGCTTGCGAAGTCTCCAGGCCATACTTGAGGAGCCATCTTCCCTATACCAGAAATTTACGTAGCTGGAGGCGTTGTAATAGTCGGATGCGCCCCTCTCTCCAAAACACAATTGCATTTCCAGAGTAGAGCCGCCATCAGATATCGGCGCCACAAAAAGGTCGAATTCCAGGGTAAATATCTCAGGCAGCCAGTTCCACTTGTTGTCTTTCATGAGCGGCATCACCTGCCCAAGGCCATTGTCTGTAAATGCCAGCACTTTCCGGCCTTCCAGGGATGCGGTTTCAACATAGCCGTCAAGAAGGTCCCAGCGCAGTGGAAATTCTCCTAGCTGCTCACCTTCAAATGTATCCTCAAAGAAGATCTCATCGCCGGGCACAAAGTCCGTCTTGGCGTATGAGGACTCCACCTGCTTCTTAGGTTTGGCAGCGGGAGCCTCCGAAACGCCGGGCTTCTTGGCACCACATTCTTCGCAGAATTTTCCGGAATTGTCAGTTTTGCCACATTCCCGGCAGGTCCAGGTGGCGGCAACGGCCTCGCCGGCCTGCTGGGCCTGCTGCTCAGCGGGGATATCGGCCTTCTTCTTTTCAGGCTTTTCCTTCTTATCTTTCTTCTTGCCGAAATTTCCGTCGAGAAGGTCGTTCACACCCTTCTCTACTTTATTGCCGATGTTTTCTTCCACGGCATCCTTAGCCCTGTCCTTGAGCCTGTCAAGGAAACTCTGCGCATTTGCGGCAAAGCAAGGCGCCAGCAGCGCAACGATTGAAATAGCAAAAATTCTTTTCATGGCATTATAGGATATTGTTCACAATTGCTTTCCTGACGACCTCGGCGGAGGTGGTGGCCGAAAACTTAACCAGCAGCTGTTTCCGGTACCACTTCACGGTTTCCGGACTCAGCCCAAGGTCCACAGCAATCTGCGGAGTTGTCCGGCCGATGGCAACTTCCTGCAGGATGGACATTTCCCGCCGGGTCAGTTTGATGTTATTTTCAGTGGTTTCGCCCATTTGTGGTTTTCTTTTTTGCAAATTTCGGCTATTTCATTGTCTTAAACACCACCCTTTCGGGTGGCACACTCCACCCTAAGGGGTTGAAAATGGTAGGTTTTTATTTAGTATCTTTGTCATCATGAGAAAAATCGGTATCATATTGCTGCTGACACTTTTGTCGGGCACGCAGATTTACGCCTACAACGACCACCGCGGCCATAACCTGGATTCACTTGAGCGCGCAGTTGCCCGCTGGACGCCGGATGCTATGGACAAAGCGTCCGACGAAGACCTGGTAGCACTTAACCGTGCCTTCCGGGACCTAATGCTTGGGTACAGCGCCCTGAACAGCGAAAAATGCGTGTTCTATGCCCGCAAGGCGCTCTCCATCTCAGAGCCCAGGGGCTGGGAGGAGGCCAATGCCGATGCCTGCCGCTATATCGGCCAGTGTTTCTGGGCCGAAGAACGGTACGACAGTTCTCTGATTTATTACAGGAAAGCGCTTTCCGCCGTGGAGAGGATGGCGGGCGGTGCCACCTCCCCTACCAATCCGGAGGGTTACTCGGAAAAGGATGTGGACGATACCCGTTCGGCCCTTTACGGAGCAATAGGCAATCTCTATAATATGATGGATTCCATCCCGCAGGCCATGGACTGGTACGGGAAGGCCGGTGCCATTTTTGACAAATACGGCTGGAGGCAGAGCAGTGCCATCCTCTATTATAATATAGGGGAAACCTGGGTGGAGCAGGAAGATCTCCGGAAAGCCACCCAGGCATACGAGAAGGCCCTGGAATACGCAGAAGGCGATTCCCTTATGGTGGCAATGGCCCAGAAAGGCCTCGGGCGCGTGTACATGGAGGAGGGCCGCACCTGGAAGGCGCTCAGGTATTTCCACAAGGCCGACGAATATTTTTCGGCCCATGACAAGGAGGAACTTACCTTTACCAAAGAGAATTACGAGTATATGTCGGCGGCGCTCCTAACCCAAAGGAAGCAGATGATACTCTTGGCCGTGGGCGCCATCCTAATCCTCCTGCTCCTACTTGCCATTCTCCTGATTGGGAGGAGACTGCGCAGCACGCGGAAGGAACAGGCCGAAGTATCGGCCGTCCTGGAAGAGACTATCCGGGAAATAGGGCAGCCCGCATCCAGTGAAACCCTGCCGCAGGTTTCCGAGCGCGAGAAAGAAATCCTTGACCTTCTCACCAAGGGCTACACCACGCCACAAATTGCCGGGGCACTGGGTCTTAGCCCCGAAACCGTCAAGTGGTACCGTAAAAAACTCCTTGTAAAGTTTGATGTCTCCAACACCGCCGAACTTGTGACCATGGCGCGGGATGCCGGAATCATTTAGTGTTCCGTGCTCTTGCAGCAGTACTGAACAAGGGTATTTATTATAAATTGGCAACGAACCTTGCAAAGATTTGCATAAGATATTAAGGTGCCATATCTTTGCGGCCATGGAAGAAAGAAATGACATAGTCATCTATCAGTCCGAGGACGGGCTGGTGAAAATGAAGGCCATGGTTGACCCGGTCAATGAAACAATTTGGACATGATTATTTCAGTCGGATACCGCGTAAACTCCGTGCAAGTAGGCCGATAGCAAATTTTACATTTCCCGGAAAAATTTTTCCACAATCATCGGTTTTTACTATATTTGCAATCAAATGAGCAAGAACATATTCCTCCGGGAAACGAGGCCGGGAGCGTAGGCGTCTTGTACTTCCGGTTATTATTCACTGTTAAATTTGTTTTTTAATATTAAAGACCTTACATTTGCAGAAAAGGTCAAGGCTTATGGAAAAGACCAAGAATAGGATTATTATCGAGAACCCTCCGAAGAAGGTCCTTGATTTTGTTATGAAGGTTCAGAAGGAAA
>JAFVDC010000165.1 GCA_017478685.1 Bacteroidales bacterium
AATGGTGCGTATCGGCACGGATATCTTTGGCCCGCGGGAATATTAGCTGTGGGGCTAACTTGCTGATTTACAGATATTTATATAAAAACGTCTACCATGTTTCAGGTAGACGTTTTTGTGTAAGCGCTTAATTGTCAATCTTTTACATCCACGCTGTAGCTTCAATGCGCCTGCAGGCGCACGGCGGAGGGCGTGTCTTTGCCTATGGACCGCGACGTCGAGCAAAGACATACTAGCCCGAGAGCCGCGGGGGTGTATGAGGGGGCAGAGCCCCCTGTATTAATGCGCCATAATGGCACCAACCAGGCCCAGAATTGCGTAGAATTCAGGGAGAGCGGCGTAGATGAGGGTGTTGGTGAAGACGTCGTGGCCCTGGGAAACGCCTACGATACCGTTGGCGCAAACCTGGCCCTGACGGATGCCGGAAAGCATGCACACAAGACCCACAGATGCGCCGATGCCGAAGCAGAGAGCGCCGGATACGGTACCGGCAGTGAATTTTCCAAGCATGAGGAAGAATGCCACGAAGCCGTAGATACCCTGAGTTGCAGGAAGTGCAGAGAGAACCATGTAGCTTCCCGATGCCTCCGGTTTGCGTTTGAGTGCGCCTTCAGCTGCGTTGCCGGCAATTGTGGTGCCATAGGAAGAACCGATACCAGCCAGTGCAAGTACAAGTCCAAGTCCGAGATAACCTAAAATTTGTTCCATAGTTGTTTTTATTTATTTGTTTATTGTTTTCTGAGTGGATTGTATACCTGTCCCTTTGCCTCGTAGCCGGAATTCTTGAAGAACTCCAGGAAGTTTAGACGCAGAGGGTGAACAAATGCTCCAAGGGCGCACATTGCAATGTTGAGAGTGTGGCCGATGACAACAAGAAGTATGAACGGAATCCAAAGAACGGCGTTTGAACCGTCTCCGAGCACCATCTTGCCCATGTCGTTGAATGCCATGCCAAGCATTCCGCCGGCAAGGCCAAGGGCATAGAGCCTGAGGTACGAAAGGACGTCTCCAAGGAGGCCTGTAACCGTGTTGTAGGTGTCCCAAAGGCCAAGTGCCGAATTCACAACAGGGCTTCGGCCTTTTGTGTTGAGAGGGAAGATCCCTATGGCCGAAACTACGCCAAGGACTATGACTACGATTTTTGTGACAGGGGCCGAAAGCACGCCGGCAAGGGCCAGGGCGCCAACAATTACGCCTCCCACAATGAGGGTGGTCCAGCCAAGGGTACCAAGCGAGGCCGAAAAACCGTTGACCTTAACGGCCTCGATGGCTTTCACGGACATTGCAAGGCAAAGATGGATGATACCTACAATAAGCGAGAGAACCATGCCTCCTGCGTATCCGGCAATTTGGTCCGGGAGGAAGAGGAAGCTCACAGGCTTGAAGACTTCCCATTTTGCGATGTCGATGGAGAAGAAGGTGTGAAGGAAGAATCCCACCACAACCGTTCCTATGCCAAGGGTGACCACAAGCGGGGCCAGGCTCTTGAAACTGTCCACTTTCTTCAGGGCCAGTCCTATGAGAATGAGGATGAGGCCATATCCGGCATCTCCCATGCAAAGTGCAAAGAACAGCAGGAAGAATACGGAAATGAAGGGAGTGGGGTCGAAGCCGTTATAAGCGGGACGTCCGTACATGTCCGTGAGGACCTCGAACATCTTGACAAACTTGTTGTTCTTGAAGCTGATTGGAGGATTGTCCTGCACCTTTGCCTCTTCCTTGATGTAGAAGAAACCGCCCTTGTCAAGTTTACCTGAAACTTCCTCTTCCTTTTCAGTGGGAGCGTAGCCTACAAGAGTTACAAGGGTGTCTTCTGCGGCGGGTGCGGCAGTGCAACCTGCAAGATAGAGGTCCAGCTGTGAAAGGTATTCGGCCTTCCTTTTCTCAAGCTCCGGGATGCGGGACTTGGCTCCGGCTATCCTTTGAAGGACGCGGGCGTAGTGCTTTTCCTTATCCTCAAGCTCTTTTTCAAGTTTGGAGGCATCTCCTTCGGGGGCGGGAAGTTCTCCGGGGAGGTCATCTTCTCCGGCCACCACAAACCAGGTGTTGCCTTTTACTGTATTTACCACGGAAAGGGCGTATTCTTCGGGCCAGGAGGCCTTGAACTGCTTTTCCGAGATGGAGTGGAAGTGGATGGGGACCCCGGCGGCGCTAAGCTTTTCAAGGATATCCTTGTCAAAGGAGCCCCAGATTTTCAGCTGCTCGATTTTTCTCCTGAGGGCCGAAATCTCCTCTCTGTCGTCGGTGTAGCGCATGAGCATGCCACCGGCCAGACGTTCTATGTCTCCGTCTATCTGTTCCGGCTCCGTCCCTTCCGGGACTTCGGCTTTCTGAAGGCCTTTGATGAGGCCGTCAAGAAGCTCGATTTCCGCTACAAGGTTCCTGGAGTGGTCGTCTACGGGCTTTGTGCTGCGTGTAATGTCCACAAGGCCGGTCTCCTGAAGAGTTTCCAGAAGTTCCTCCTGCATTCCGTTAAGCAAAATGAAGGAGTATTTGGTCATGGGTGCTATCATAGGGCCGAGGCCTCCTCTTCCTCAAGGGCGTGCCTGTTTTTAACTATCTTGGAAGATGCCTTGGAGAGGTTCTCCTCATCTTCCATGTATCGCTTTATCTTACGGATGGCTTCCTGATAGCCGGGAATCTGGACTTTCTCATAAAGATTCACCTTCTGGGTGGTCTTCTTGCGGTTGTAGTCCAGGATGCGGGCCTTTTCAAGGTAGACCTCGCTTTCTATGCCAAGGCGGCTGAGTTCCTGAAGGATGCGGACACCGTCTGCGTACCAGGCCGGTTTCACGAAGGCGTTGAAAGGCCTCACCTCATAGTGGATTTCCCCAAGGGCGGGGGTTTTAACGCCCGCAACCTTCTTTGTGTAAAGGTCTACGTCCGTGATGGCTATGAGACCTGGCTCAAATTCGTTCCAAAGGGCCGAAAGATATTCGTAATCCTTCAGGGCCTTCTCCAGGCTTTCCGTGAGACGGGTGCTCTCCTCTTTGGCTTTCCTCACCTCAAGGCGCAGGGCGCTCTCCTTGTTCTGAAGGGTGGGGAGAGCCCTCTGACGGACTTTGAGCTGCTTGCCAAGTTCTGTCAGCGACGTTTTGTTATATTGGAATTTAATTGCCATTATTTAACCCAGTACTTGTCAATAAGTGCCTGTTTGATGCCGGTTTCGGCGGGGGAGAAGTACTTGCCGAAGAGCTTCCATGCGGTGTCAAGCATTTCCGTGATGGTAATGTTGACGTCAATTGCAAGAAGCTCACGGGCGTAGTCTTTTGCGTATGCCAGGCAGCGGTGGTCGTAGTCGGAGAGGTCGAAGCCGTTCTCCAGCTTGGTCTTGGCGTTCTGGGCATCTGCGTAAAGACGCACGGAGGCGTTCGTGACCTGGGAGTGGTCTTCGCGGGTTTTCTTGCCCTGCACCAGCTGCTTCAGACGTGAAAGGCTGCGGAACGGGTCTATGATAACCTTTCCGGTGTCGGAATCGGCCCTGAGGAACAGCTGGCCCTCGGTGATGTAACCGGTGTTGTCCGGGATGGCGTGGGTGATGTCGCCGTCGTTCAGGGTGGTCACCGCGATGATGGTGATGGAACCTTCGGTCGGGAGCTGCACGGCCTTCTCGTAGATCTTGGCGAGGTCGGAGTACAGGGAGCCCGGCATGGAGTCCTTGGAGGGGATCTGGTCCATACGGTTGGACACGATCGAAAGGGCGTCTGCGTACAGGGTCATGTCGGTCAGGAGCACCAGGACCTTCTCATTCTTGTCCACGGCGAA
>JAFVDC010000166.1 GCA_017478685.1 Bacteroidales bacterium
GCGTTGAGACCCATGCCAGGGGCAAGGGCGAACGGCTTCTTTGCGTAGAGTGCCATTACAAGCGTACCTATGATGGCGGCAAGTGCGGTAGCGGTGAAGACGCTGCCTGCGGGCATGCCGGGAAGAGCGCTGAAGATTCCAGGATTCACGGCCAGGATATAGGCCATGGTAAGGAAGGTAGTGATACCGGCAAGGATTTCGGTCCTTACGCTGTTCTTTTTGGAGTCAAAGCCAAAAAGTTTCTCAAATGCAGGTTTCATTGAGTTTCCCTCCTATATTAGAAGACCCACTTGATACCGGCGCAGGGACGTGCGCGGAAACCTGCGAGGGTGCCGAAGTCGAAGCTGAGTTCTACCTCGCCGCCAACATTGAGATTAGGAACGCCGAAGTGCTGGCCAACATTGTACCAGATCTGGGGCTCGGAGATGAACACAAACTGGGAATCCCTTCCGGAGAGCCAGTCACGGTAACCGGCGGCCTTGTTATCGGCCCAGTTGTAAACGGTGTGGTTCTCGAACCAGAAATCGGCAAAACCGCTGAAACGGAGACCTGTTACGCCGAAGAGGTCCTGCATTCCCCAAACAAAGGTGAACTGGAGAGGAACGGCGCTCCTGCGGGGATTTCCCTGAAGGTCATTGTCCACATAGTGGATGTACTTACCCAGGAGCTTGAAGTTGAACGTGTTCTTGAAGTCGTCGCTGTGCAGGAAGTAGTCAATACCGCCAAGGATGGCGTTGTTGATTGTGTAACCGTTGTAGACACCGCCGTTGTACTCTATCTGGAGACTGAAGTCTCCAAGGACCGGAACATCGTGCCAGAAATTAAGGCAGCGGGCAAGTTCAAGATATGTTCCGCTGGGAGCGTAGAGCTTGTTGTTGTTGTCACGGCTGTTGAAGTCGTGGTCTACAAAGAAGAAGGTGTTACCCCAGTTGTCACCGTAGAATCCTTCCACGGTAGTAGTTACGTGCTGACGATCCGAAGCGAAATCGTAAAACACCTGGAGATTGGTCTGCGCCTTGGCAACCTGGCCAAGTGCAAGAGTTGCTACAGCAACTGCAAGAATAGTTTTTTTTGACATAAATAAAACGTAGTTTATGAATGGTGTGTATGGTAAAAAATATACACCCGGTCATGTAAGGCCGGGTGTTATGCTACTTGCGGAGTGAGGGGTTGATCTCGAAGTTAACCGCTTTGTCGGCCTCGGGGTTGGCTCCGAACTCATAATCCTTGCCAGGCAGGACGGCGTTGAGGATGATGCCCACCAGGGCGGCGACTGCAAGGCCGCTGAGCTTGGTGAAACCAAGGTTGATGGCATCACCTGCACCGTACTTGATACCGATTGCGAGAACCAGGATGAGGGCCATTACAATAACGTTGCGGCTCTTGGTGAAGTCTACGCGGTTTTCAACGATGTTACGGACACCCACGGCGGAAATCATACCGTAAAGCACCAGGGACACGCCGCCGATAGTGGAAGCCGGCATTGAGGCGATAAGGGCGCTGAACTTAGGGCAGAAGCTGAGGATTATGGCAAATACCGCGGCAATGCGGATAACCCTGGGGTCATATACCTTTGTGAGGTTGAGAACACCGGTGTTTTCACCGTATGTTGTATTTGCAGGTGCGCCGAACAGGGAGGCGATCATTGTGGCAAGGCCGTCTCCCATGAGGGTGCGGTGAAGACCGGGATCCTCAAGGTAGTTGATGCCGGTGGTGGAAGAAATAGCGCACATGTCGCCGATATGCTCCATCATGGTGGCGAGGGAGATGGGGACAATTGCTATGATTGCGCTAAGCACAAGGCCCCAGTTGGGATTGGCAAATACGTGGAAGGCGGTGTTCTCCCACTGGAAGGGAAGGCCCACCCAGGCGGCTTCCTTCACTGCCGAGAAGTCACAGATTCCAAAGCAGGCGGCCACAAGATATGAGCCAAGGACACCCAGAAGGATGGGGATGATCTTGATCATGCCCTTGCCCCAGATGTTGCAGACTATTATTATGACAATTGCAAGCAGGGCGATCCACCAGTTGCTGTTGCAGTTCTGGATTGCACTTCCTGAAAGCGTAAGGCCGATTGCAATGATGATGGGGCCAGTTACGATAGGAGGGAAGAAGCGCATCACCTTCTTTGCGCCGAATGCGGCGATGAGTCCGGCAAGGATGAAATAAATAATGCCTGCCGAAAAGACTCCGATGCAGGCATAAGGTAAAGATTCCGCGGCGCTGAGGCCTTCCTGGGCTCCCATTGCGACTACTGCAGCGTAGCCACCTAAGAAAGCGAAGGACGATCCTAAGAACGCCGGCACCCGCA
This sequence comes from Bacteroidales bacterium, assembly GCA_017478685.1. The sequence continues at coordinate 2,312 of JAFVDC010000166.1, forward strand.
TTTTGGTTAGAAGGTGGAAGAGGAGGGTGCCCAGGCCTGCGAACAGAAGAGTGGCACTCATTGAGAGACCCGTGATGACGGGAACCAGAACCGTGGCTCCGAACATGGCGAACATGTGCTGGAGACCGAGGGTTAGCATCTTGCCCTTACCGAGAGTACGGGCGTCGTAGATGGCTTGCTGAGAATTTGTCATAAATATAATAGGTTTGTAAAGTGTTTTCCTTACCCCTCAGGCCTATTATGACCGGACAAAGATAGATAATAAAAAATTTTAAAACAAAACAAATCTACGCTCTCCCGAAAAAAGTTATCAACATGAGTTATCAACAAGCACAAAAAAAAGGAGTCCTAAACGACTCCCTTCCCGTGGCAGTTCTTGTACTTGAGTCCGCTGCCGCAAGGGCAGGGGTCGTTTCGGCCAACGTGCTTGTCCACGCGCACCGGCATGCGTCCTTGCTGCTGGGCGTTGGTGGAAAGCTGCGAAGGATCCGTCTGGTGCATCTGCTGCAGGTTGCGGCTGGGCTGGGTTGCCGGACGGGCCTCGCGGGCGTCGGAAGCGTCCCTGAGCGGGATGAATGCGCGGAGAAGGAAGGTGAGGACTTCCTCGTTGAGCTTTTCAAGCATCTCGGTGAAGAGGTTGTAGCTCTCCAGCTTGTACACCACCAGAGGGTCTTTCTGCTCATAGGCGGCGTTCTGGACGCTCTGACGGAGGTCGTCCATGTCGCGGAGGTGCTGCTTCCAGTAATCGTCTATGTAATAGAGGATGATGCTACGGCTCAGGGCCTTTGCAATCTCACGGCTTTCTGTTTCGTAGGCCTTCTTGAGATTTACGGAAAGAGTGAGCTGCTTCTTGCCGTTGGTGATGGGAATTGCAATGTTCTCGTACATGCTCCCCTGCTTCTCATAGACAGTCTTGATGACGGGGTTCACCCTCTGGATCATGGTGTCCATACGGCGGGCGTATACCTCCTGCATGTGCCGGGTGAGTTTCTCGGAGATCTCCTTCTTTCCGGCGCTCTTGTAGAAGTCCTCGTCAAAGCCAAGGTCTATGGAGAGCTTTCCAATCACATATTCCTCAAACTCCTGGAAGTTCATGCCTTCGCTTTGCTGCACAAGGATATTGGCGGTGTCCTCCATCATGTTCTGGACATCAATCTCTATGCGTTCTCCGGAGAGGGCATTGCGGCGGCGTGAGTAAACTGCTTCACGCTGATAGTTCATGACATCGTCGTATTCCAGGGTGCGTTTACGCCAGCCGAAATGGTTCTCCTCAACCCTCCTCTGTGCGCTCTCGATGCTCTTTGACAGCATTCCGCTCACAAGGGCTTCGTCGTCGGCCATTCCAAGGCGGTCTACCACGCCAGCAATGCGCTCTGAGCCGAATTTACGCATGAGGTCGTCTTCAAGGGAAATGTAGAAACAGGAGCTTCCGGGGTCTCCCTGACGGCCGGCACGGCCACGGAGCTGACGGTCCACGCGGCGGGAATCGTGGCGGGTGGTGCCGATGATTGCAAGGCCGCCGGCTTCCTTCACCTCAGGGGTAAGCTTGATATCCGTACCACGGCCTGCCATGTTGGTGGCGATGGTAACTTTTCCGCTCTGACCTGCCTGGGCAACGATTTCGGCCTCACGGGCATGCTCCTTAGCGTTAAGGACATTGGCCTTGATGCCGCGGATAGACATCATGCGGGCAAGGAGTTCGGAGGTTTCAACATCCGTGGTACCCACAAGCACGGGGCGGCCGGCCTTGGAGAGTTCCACCACCTTGTCTATGACGGCGTTGAACTTGGCCTTCTTGGTCTTGTAAATGATGTCGTTTTGGTCGTCCCTTATTACCGGACGGTTGGTGGGAATCACCACCACATCCAGTTTGTAGATGTCCCAGAACTCCCCTGCCTCCGTTTCTGCGGTACCGGTCATGCCGACCAGCTTGTGGTACATGCGGAAGTAGTTCTGGAGGGTGATGGAGGCGAATGTCTGGGTTGCGGCCTCCACTTTCACGTTTTCCTTGGCCTCGACTGCCTGGTGAAGGCCATCGGACCAGCGGCGGCCTTCCATGATACGGCCGGTGGATTCATCTACAATCTTCACCTTATTGTCAACTATCACATAGTCAACGTCCTTGGTGAACATTGCGTAAGCCTTAAGGAGCTGGATCACAGTGTGTAC
>JAFVDC010000167.1 GCA_017478685.1 Bacteroidales bacterium
ACGTGTTCTACCAGCCGGACCTCGGCGTAATGGTGGAAAACCTTGCCCCGGACGGCTCCCTCATAGACTGCTTCGAGGGCCGAAAAGTGAATCCCGGCCATGACCTTGAGGCGCTGTGGTTCATGATGAACCTGGGCCTCAGGCTCCACAGGCAGGATATCATTGACAAGAGCGTGGAGATAGCCCTCCGCGTAATTGACTACGGCTGGGACAAGGAGTATGGCGGCATCTTCTACTTCATGGACCGCAAGGGCTATCCCACCCAGGAACTGGAGTGGGACCAGAAACTCTGGTGGGTTCACCTTGAGGCCGCAATCTGCATGATCAAGGGCTACCAGCTTACCGGCAACAAGGAGGCCCTGGAGTGGTTCCTGAAGCTTGACGTCTACCTCTGGACCAACTTCAAGGACCACGAATACCCCGAATGGTACGGCTACCTCAACCGCAGGGGAGAGGTGCTTCTTCCGCTCAAGGGCGGCAAATGGAAGGGCTGCTTCCACGTCCCCCGCGCCCTTTACCAGATAGGGACCATATTAGAGGAAATTGCATCTAAACAATAACGTATGAAAGGATTTCTTAAATTGTTGTTTACCGTCGTGGCCGGGTTGCTCCTGGCCCAGTCGGCCTTCGCCCAGGGAACCCTGAGGGGAAAGGTCACTGACCAGGACGGCGCGCCGCTCCCGGGCGTTACGGTGCTGGTGAAAGGCACCACGCAAGGCACCATGACCGGTGCCGACGGCACATATTCCATGCAGGCTTCCAAAGGAAGCGTCATTGAGTTCTCTTGCCTGGGTCTCGCTACCCAGGAACATACTTTTGACGGCCGAACCCCCATCAACATCCAGATGACGGAGGACGCCCTCTACCTTGACGACGTAGTGGTGGTCGGTTACGGTACCGCCAAGAAGGAAACCCTCACCGCGGCTGTATCGGCCATCAAAGGCGACGAACTCCTTAAGGCCCCGGCTACAAACGTGTCCCTGAGCAGCTGCGGTAAAGGTCCGGATCATAGTCCTCGGGCTCGTCCATAGGAACATCGTGATCGTACCACTTTACAGTTGCGGCATAAGTCATGTCCTGAAGCGAAACGCGGTCCTGGAGTTCTTCGGCCCCGGCTTCAAGGGCGATGTCCCCAAGCTCGGTGCCGTCGGCAAGGATACGCGCCTTGACTTTGGTGCCGTCACTGAGGGTAAGCGCCCAGTGGCCGCTAATGCCTGTTACGGTTGTGCCGAACCGCACTTCCACACCTGCCTCACGGGCGATGTTCTCAAATATTTCGGCCCCCACTGCGGGATTGAAAAGAATGTTTGACACCCAGCCGGATTTCAGGGCCTCATAGCCGCCGTAACGGGCCGCCAGGGAATCCGTGAACTCCCCAAACAGGCCGCCGCGGAGCCGGTAGTTGCCGTCTATGGCACTGACTCCGGCGCTTGTGAGCATACCGCCAAGCCACGGGCTTTCCTCTACAACCAGCACCTTGGCCCCGCCGCGCGCCGCCTCTATTGCCGCCGCCGTGCCTCCCGTGCCGCCGCCAACTACCACAAGGTCGTATTTCGGCGTGCAGGCCGCCAGCAGGGCAAGGAATACCGTGGAGATAAGTTTTTGATTCATAGTTAATTATATAAAAACGTCTACCCCAAAACCAGCAGACGTTTTTGCGTAACTTCTTAAAGGTTAATTACTTGTCTCCACGGCCACCAAAGCGGCTCCAGTACTCTTCAATCTCCTCCAGGGTCTTGCCCGTTGTATTGGGCACGTACTTGTACATGATCCAGAGGTACGGCACACACATGAAGGCAAACAGGAAGAAGGTTCCGGCGGGGGTGAGGGTTTCCAGCATCCAGGGAGTGAGCTGCCCAATGAGGTAGGTTCCAATCCAGAGGGCGAATCCGGCAATGGACATTGCAAGGCCGCGCACCCTGTTGGGGTACATCTCTGAGAGGAGCACAAACACCACAGCGCTTATGGAAATGGCCGTGCAGAACACATACAGCAGGAAGAAGACCAGCATGAACCATGTGGGAAGGCTGGTGAACGGCAGGAAGTAGAGGCCGATCATCAGGAGGCAGAAAATCATTCCGCCAACGCCCCACCACACAAGCTGTTTTCGGCCCACTTTGTCTATGATGGCAAGCGCAATCACGGTTGTGAGCATGTTCACTATGCCAACCAGCACGGTAGAGAAGAGGGGATCCTCAAAACCGGCATCGGCAAAAATCTTGGGGCCGTAGTAGAGAACGGCGTTGACTCCCATGAACTGGCCCAGTATGGCAATTGCAGAGCCGATGAGGACGGCCTTGAGGATGCCGGGTTCACGGAGAGCCTTCCATTCCTCGCTCTTGTCTTCACGCTGGCCGCGTACCTGGAGCCAGCGCGGGCTTTCGGGGATGAAGAAAATGAGCACCAGGAACAGGAGGTCCGGGATGGCCTCGCAGCCAAGCATGCCTCTCCAGTATTCCTGGTTGAACATCCTTGAGCCCAGTTCAGGGTCTGTGGAATCCAGCACAGCACCCTTCAGGATAATGAAGTTCATAAGGTACGCAAGCAGGAAGCCGATGGTTATGAAAAGCTGATAAAGGCTTACCATTGTGCCGCGGACTTCGGCGGGGGAGACCTCCGAGATATACACCGGGGACACAATTGAAACTATCCCAATGCCGAATCCGCCCACCATGCGGTAAATCACAAGCTGGGTGAAATCGGCACAGACGGCGCATCCTATTGCGGAAATTGAGAACAGCAGGGCCGATATCAGCATGGTCTTCTTCCTCCCCAGGAAGTCCGACATCATTCCGGCAATCAGTACACCGATGATTGAGCCGATAAGGGCGCATCCCACATACCAGCCTTCGCCTCCGGTGGTGAGGCCGAACTGCATTTTCACAACTTCCGTGGTGCCGGAGATTACAGCGGTGTCATAACCGAACAGAATGCCGCCCAGGGCCGCCACAATGGCAATGAAAACAGTCCTTGAACTTACTTTTGTTTTCATAGTGGTTTATTCCATTAATTTTTTGTATTTGAATCGTTTGGGTTCTGCGCCAAGACGCAATTTGCGGTTTTCCTCGTACTCCTGATAGTTGCCTTCAAAGAATACCACCTTTCCGTCTCCTTCATAGGCCAGGATGTGGGTGGCAATGCGGTCCAGGAACCAGCGGTCATGCGAAACAACCACGGCGCAGCCGGCAAAGTTCTCCAGGCCGTCCTCCAGGGCGCGGATTGTATTAACGTCGACGTCGTTGGTGGGCTCATCAAGGAGGAGCACGTTGCCTTCATCTTTCAGTGTGAGCGCCAGGTGCAGGCGGTTTCTTTCACCGCCGGAGAGTACTCCGCAAAGCTTTTCCTGGTCTGCCCCGGAGAAATTGAAGCGGGACACCCAGGCGCGGGCATTTACGTCACGGCCGCCCATTCTCACCCATTCGGAATTCCCGGCAATTGTCTCATACACAGTTTTGTCAGGATCTATGGAGCGGTGCTGCTGGTCTACGTATGAAATCTTTACGGTCTCTCCAATCTCTATGGTGCCGGAATCCGGCTTCTCTATGCCCATTATGAGGCGGAAGAGGGTTGTTTTACCGGCGCCGTTGGGGCCGATAACACCCACAATCCCTGCGGGCGGCAGCTCAAAGCTCAGGTGCTCAAACAGAAGTTTGTCTCCGTAAGCCTTGGAGACATCGGTAAACTTTATGACCTTGTTCCCAAGGTGCGGACCGTTTGGAATATAGATTTCCAGGTTGGCTTCCTTCTGTTTGGTATCGGCCGATGCCATCTTCTCATAAGCCCCCAGACGTGCCTTTTGCTTGGCCTGACGGGCCTTGGGCGCCATCCGCACCCACTCCAGCTCACGCTCCAGGGTTTTGCGACGCTTGCTCTCCGCCTTCTCCTCCTGAGCCAGGCGCTTTGTCTTCTGGTCCAGCCATGATGAGTAATTGCCCTTCCAGGGAATGCCCTCTCCGCGGTCCAGTTCCAGGATCCATCCGGCCACGTTGTCCAGGAAGTACCTGTCATGGGTGACTGCTATCACCGTGCCCTTGTACTGTTGCAGGTGGGCCTCCAGCCACTGTATAGACTCCGCATCCAGGTGGTTGGTGGGCTCGTCCAGAAGGAGGACGTCCGGCTCCTGGAGAAGCAGGCGGCACAATGCTACTCTACGCCTTTCACCGCCGCTGAGCTCCTTTATCTTTTGGTCTGACTGCGGGCACTGCAGGGCGTCCATGGCCCTTTCCAGCTTGGAGTCTATTTCCCAGCCGCCGATATGGTCTATCTTCTCAGTGAGTTCACCCTGGCGCTCTATGAGCCGATTCATTTCATCGTCATCCATAGGTTCCATGAACTTTGCGGAAATTTCATTGTATTCCGCCATAATGTCCATAACCTCCTGGACACCCTCCTGAACTACTTCCAGGACGGTTTTCTCAGGGTCCATCTGCGGCTCCTGCTCCAGGTATCCCACAGTGTATCCCGGGGCCCAGACCACCTCTCCCCGGTACTGTTTTTCCACTCCGGCTATGATTTTGAGGAGCGTGGATTTACCCGCGCCGTTCAGGCCTATAATCCCAATCTTGGCGCCATAGAAAAAGCCAAGGTAGATGTCTTTGAGTATTACTTTGTTGTTGTGGGGGAGCACCTTGCTCACCCGGTTCATTGAGAAGATAATCTTTTCTTCGGCCATAGGTTTAAGCGTAATTTGTGTAAATATACAAATTATTTCCCACTTTCCCATCTTCTTCCCCTATATGGCCGAAAACGTTGCAGGTCGGGCTGGTAAACGTTGCAGGTCAGGCTGGGAAACGTTGCAGGTCTGGTGGCGAAACGTCGCAGGTCTGTTTTTTCGGGCCGACCTGCGACGCAAATCGGCCATGGAAACAAAAAACCGTCGCAGGTCCGAGCAATTTTTCAGACCTGCGACGGTTTGGACGGTGACCTGCGACGTTTTGGCAAGTAACCTGCGACAGCCGTTTCCTAAAGCCCCTTTGCCTTGGCTTCGTCCCAGATGGCGTCCATCTGGGCCAGGGTCATATCTGAAAAAGAGAGGCCTTTGCGGAGCGTCTGCTCTTCAAGGTAGGTGAAACGGCGGCGGAATTTCTCCGAGGAGCGGCTGAGGGCGGCCTCGGGGTCCACTCCGTAAAGCCGGGTGGCATTTATCACCGCAAATAGAAGGTCCCCAAACTCCATTTCAAGCTGCTCCGGGGATGCTCCGGCGGCGGCTTCCGAGACCTCAGAGCACTCTTCCTTTACCTTGTCCCAGACATCCTCTTTCTTCTCCCAGTCAAAGCCGCAGCCACGGGCCTTTTCCTGCATTGAGAGTGCCTTGAGCATGGCAGGCATGGCCTTGGGAATGCCGGACATAACGCGCTTGTTGCCACCTTTTTCTTTGGATTTAACCAGCTCCCAGGTGTCGGCAATCTCCTTTGCGGTGGTTGCCTTTCCTGCCTCGGGGCCAAAGACATGGGGATGGCGGAAAACCATTTTGTCGCAGACTTTGTTTATGCTGTCGGCAATGTCAAAGGCGCCTTCTTCCTGCCCTATGCGGGCGTAGAATACCATATGGTACAGAAGGTCCCCAATCTCCTTGGCCGTTGCCTGACGGTCTCCTTCCAGGATGGAATCGCTGAGTTCGTACACTTCTTCCTCTGTGAGACGGCGGATTGAGTCGAATGTCTGCTCCGCGTTCCAGGGGCACTTTTCCCTTAGTTGGTCCATAATGTCCAGTAATCGGCCAAAAGCCTGGAGTTTTTCTTCTCTGGTGTGCATTTCCTATGATTTTAATATACAAATATACGACAAATTATGCGTATATTTGTCAGTTGTGACCGAAGTTAAATTCATACAGGCGCCAGAGGCCGTAAAGGCTGTAAGGAACGGTGACCACATTCACCTTTCCAGCATTGCCAGCGTGCCTCAAATCCTCATCCAGGCACTCTCAGAGCGCCGGGATGAACTTCAGGATGTCCACTTCCACCACTTCCACACGGAAGGTCCGGCGCCGTACGCTGAGGGCGGTCCTTTCTTTGACCAGGGCTTCTTCGTGGGCCCCAACGTGCGTGAAAACGTGGCTTTGGGTGAAGCCGATTACATCCCGGTCAATCTCTTTGAA
>JAFVDC010000168.1 GCA_017478685.1 Bacteroidales bacterium
ACCAAGGAAGACCTGGACGCCATCTGTCCCGACACAGAACTCATCCTCCTGGAAGGGGAGTGCCACAGCAACTGGGTCAACTCCAAGGTTCTGGAAAGGATGGGCATTGCCGATGATACACCGGATCCTGTTCCCGGACTTGCCTATTATGTAAGAAAGGACGGCCACGTAACAGGCAATTCGTTTGAAACTGCCAGCTGGCCCATTCTTTTCGACGGTGTGAACGACCTCACGGAAGATCAGATCCGGGTATCCCTGGAGCGCTGGGTAGAGTATGCCAAAAAGGTAGGCGTCAGCGCGGTTTTCGACGCCGGCTTCCCGGAGCATAACCCCGTCCACGAGCGGATGTATGACATCCTGTGCAAGATGGACAAGGAAGGGAAACTGTCCACCTACATAGATGGCTGCTACGTGCTCACCCGCCCCAGCAAAATGCATGAGGCCATAGAGGAAGTGAAGCGCTTTAGCCGCAAGTTCAACTCCGAGCACCTGAAAGTGCACACACTAAAGATCTTTATGGACGGCACCCTCAAGATTGAGACGGCGGCTATGGTTACGCCCTATGTAGACACCGGCGTTACCGGCACTACGGCCTTCCAGCCCGCACAGGTGGCCGAAATCCTGAAGGCCCTCAATGAGGCAGGCCTTGACCTCCACGTCCACACAGTAGGCGAAGCCGCATCCCGCGTGGTGCTGGACGGCGTGGAACTGGCCCGGAAGGAACTGGGAGACAAGTACCACGTAAAGGTCACCTGCGCCCACCTGGAGGTCCAGGCCGATGAAGATCTTGAGCGTTTTGCAAAGCTGGGGGTGTTTGCAAATTACACCCCCTGGTGGCACAACGGAGGCGGCCCGGGCGTGTTGACCCCGATGCTGGGCCAGAAGCGCGCCACCAATATGTACCGCTGCAAGACTGTTTGGAATACGGGTGCCCTGGTGGCCTGGTCCAGCGACAACGTAGCCTACGGGGACTTCACCACCTGGAGCCCTTATCTTGGTATGGAGATCGGCATGACCCGCACCATTTCGGAAAAGACCAGTGTCCCAGCCTATTGCATAAGCCCTGTCGCCAATCCGCCGGCAGAGGAGCGGATGAGTGTGGAAGAAATGCTCATCGGCTACACCATCAACGGCGCCAGGCAGCTGGGCATCGAGGATAAGAAGGGTTCCATCACCCCCGGCAAGGATGCCGATTTCCTGGTCTTCGAAAAGGACCTTCTGACGGCAGAGCATGAGGGCTTCAGCCAGAACCTGCCTAAGGAAGTATATTTCAGCGGAAAGAAAATGTAATTGATGGCCTCCAGGATCCATTTATCGGAGCATTTTACAAACAGTAAATTACTGCGGTTTACACTACCGTCCATTGCGATGAACCTCTGTGCATCGCTGTACATCGTGGTGGACGGTTTTTTTGTCGCAAATTTTGCCGGGAAGTCGGAGTTTGCGGCTGTTACACTTATATTCCCAATCCTGAATATCCTGGGCACCATCGGCTACATGTTCGGTGTGGGAGGCAATGCACTGGTGGCAAAGACGCTTGGAGAGAATGACCGTGAACGGGCCAACCGTCTTTTCTCCATGATTGTGCTGGCTTCTTCCTGTGTGGGCGTAATTCTGATGGTGCTGGGCTTTATCTTTATGCCCCAGGTGGCAAGTATGCTGGGGGCAGAAGGCAAGCTCCTTGAAAACAGCGTGCTGTACGGGAGAATCTTCATTCTGGCCCTGCCGGCCTGGATTTGGGTGTACGAGTTCCAGCTTTTCTTCATTGCCTCTGAAAAACCTCGCCTGGGGCTTGCCGTTACAGTGATTACAGGACTCTGCAACGTGGCTTTGGATGCGCTGTTTCTGATCGGCTTTAAATGGGGGCTCGCAGGTGCGGCGGCGGCATCGGCCTTGACCCAGATTGTGGGAGGCGTATTTCCGCTCATTTATTTCAGCAGGAAGAATGACAGCATGCTGAGGCTTGTGAAACCTGCATGGGAGGTAAAGTCGCTTGTCAAATGCTGCATAAACGGCTCTTCGGAATTCATGGAGGAAGCCGCCGCCTCTTTTGTGGGTATCTTCTACAATGTGCAGCTGCTTAAATATGCAGGGGAGGACGGAGTGGTCATATATGGCCTTCTGATGTATCTCAGCCTCATTTTCTCCGCTATTTTCGTGGGGTATTCCAATGGGGTGGGACCGGTGGTCAGCTACCATTACGGTGCTCAGAATCATGAGGAGCTCAGGAATCTGCGGAAGAGGAGCCTGACAATCATCGGAGTTGCTTCCGTTGCCATGTTTGTCCTTTCCGAAGTCCTGGCCCGCCCGTTTTCCGCCTTGTTCCTGCAAGACGGGGGAAAGTTGCTCGCGGATGCCGTACACGCATTCCGCATCTTCTCTTTCGCATACCTGTTCACAGGAATGGCCGTTTTTGGATCGGCCTTCTTTACCGCCCTGAACAACGGGCAGGTATCGGCACTTATAGCCTTCCTAAGGACTTTTGTGTTCGAACTTGGGGCTGTGCTTCTCCTGCCGCTATTCCTGGGCGTGGACGGTATCTGGAGTTCCGTGGTCTATGCCGAATTCATGGCCGCAGCCACCGGGTGCATCTTCATGGCCGCCCTGAATAAGAAGTATCACTATTAGTATGACCCATAGCGGGCCGCCTTTACGGTGCGGCGGTTTACATCCGGTCTCCGATAAAGAGGTTGATGGCGGTCAGGAGTTTCTTTCCCTGAAGATAAGGCAGGTTGACATGGTAGGACTGGGGCCACATACAGATGGCCTTCCCTGCCATAATCTGATCTATGCGATGCATCTTCTCCCTATGCTCCGGCGTATCCCAGACGGGGCCGAAATACTGCCTTCCCATAGACTGATAAAAATGCGTAAGCATCTTTCTGTCCATGTGGAACAGGTGTTTGAGCATAGGATTGGGACCGTACACACTCATGTGGGAGAGGATGTTAATTTCCAGCAAGGGGTCTCCATAGCCGAAATCGCCCAAATCTATCCAATATACCTTGCCATTCGCCATAATGATATTGCAGGGATTAAGGTCTCCGTGCAGGCAGGTGGTTGCCGGCTCCAATTCGTCAAGATAGCCTGCCAGCCTTGCCTTGACATTGTCCGGAATCACCTTGTTCTCCATAATCATTTCCCGGGTACGCAAGGCAA
>JAFVDC010000169.1 GCA_017478685.1 Bacteroidales bacterium
TAAAGAACTTCGTACGTGGGGTTGTAAAGGATTTCCTTCACGCCCTTGATGCCGTACTTTTTGAGATCGATGTTTGCCATATTGAATATTTTAAAATATTTTATAATTTCGAGTGCGCAAATTTACTCTATTTCCGCAACTTTTCCAAGCTTCTGGTTTATTCTTTTTCTAAGGCCCGGAGACAGCGAAAGGTTTTCTTCTTTGTCGGCCAGGTCCAGCCATTTGGCAGAGAGTTCATAATCCTCCAGAAGGTACATCGCCATGGCTATGTTGTAGTCTGCGACCGCCCTCTTGAGGGCAGTGCCGCCCTTTGTGAATTTCATCCAGACGTCCACTGCCTTTCCAAAATCGTTCTTGTAGCTGTACTCCAGGGCTTTCTCCCACTCAGAGGCATTGAAGTCGTCAAAGTAGTACAGGCTGAAAGTCTGGGTTTTCCAGTTTGACAGGAAACGGGTGGCTATTCGGCCGCCAACGGTTTCGGCCTCCGGAGAGAGGTCCGACATGCCGTTTTTGGGAACAAGCACGGCCTGTCCCTTGAAGCGGTGCACCTTGTCCTTGCCCATGCTGTCGTAGACGCTCAGGTTGGTTTTCACCGGCACGCGGGTGGTGTCTTCGCCGGGAGTGAGGGTGGAATTCAGGAGAAACACTACATCGGCCTCGGTGTCCATCACAAGTGAATGCATGAGTTCCAGTGAAACGGAATCGGCCGCAGGGACGCGGTACATGCCGATGACTTCATCACCGCCGAAGTAATCGTTTTCGAGGACCCTGGCCATGGCCGAAGCGGTATTGCGGTCGAAGGTGGAGTCCGGGGTTTCCATGGTCACTATGGCCATGGATTTCCGTGCAAGGTCCAGTCCGGAATTGGATGGCTGGCGCACGTCCAGATGCAGGGAATACACCTGAGGGGAGCACGAAACTGCCGCCATGGCGGCAAGAAGCAGCGGGATCAAAACTTTTTTCATATCACTTCCGCAATTAAGTCGTATTCGTCGGCGCCGGTAATCCTGACCTGAAGGAAGGTCCCCACAAGGGACTCGCCATCAATGCCCTCCGGAAGCTTCACCAGGATTTCACCGTCCACTTCCGGGCTTTCAAACTCACTGCGGCATACAAGGACGCCGCCCGTGAAGGAATCGGCCAGTACTTTTTCCACCGTGCCCACACGAGAAAGATTATATGCAAGAGAAATGCCACGCTGCTCTTCCATGAGGGCATCCAGGCGTTTTTTCTTGGTTGCGGGAAGCACGCTGTCCCTGAGGTTCTCCGCGCCGAAGGTCCCTTCCTCTTCTGAGTACATAAAAGCGCCAAGCCGCTGGAAACGGGCTTCCTTCACAAAGTCAAGGAGCTGGCGGAATTCACGGGTGCCTTCTCCGGGATGGCCCACAATCATGGTGGTGCGAAGCACAACCCCCGGGACGCGCTCTCTCATGCGCTGAATAAGAGCCCTTGTCCAGGCACCGTCCACTCCCCTGTGCATTGCCGAAAGGACGGGGTTTGCAATATGCTGGAGGGGGATGTCCATGTATCGGCACACCTTGGGATTGGAGGCCATTTGGTCCAGGACATCCTCCGGGAAATTCGCGGGATAGGAGTAATGGATCCGGAGCCACTCTATGCCTTCCACCTTTGAAAGTTCCCGTAAAAGACGGGCCAGGGAGCGCTTGCCGTAAATGTCCAGGCCGTAGTAGGTGGTGTCCTGGGCGATTATCACAAGCTCCCGGATGCCCTTTGCGGCAAGTTCGGCGGCTTCGGCCACAAGGGTTTCAATGGGAACGGACTTGTGCGCTCCGCGGATAAAGGGAATGGCGCAGTAAGAGCAGCGGCGGTTGCAGCCCTCGGAAATCTTGAAGTAGGCGTAGGGCTTTCCGGGGGCCGTTAAAATGCGCTTGTGGGCATTCTCATGGGACGGGGTGCATCCAAGCGCCTTCACAAGGGAATCCAGTTCCCTTGCGCCGAACCAGCCGTCCACTTCCGGGATAAGGTCCGGGAGTTCCTGGGGGTATCTTTGGGAAAGGCAGCCGAAAACGAGAAGACGGCCCACCTCCCCCGCCTTTTTCCTTTGGGCGGCTTCCAGGATAACCTGGATGGACTGTTCCTTGGCGTCCCCGATGAACCCGCAGGTGTTTATTGCAAGGACATCTACCGGTGAGGCATCCTCCTCAGGAACAATCTCATAAGAGCCTTGTACCTGATACAGCAGGTGTTCCGTGTCTACGGTGTTCTTGGAACAGCCCAGGGTTATGACCTTGAGGGTGGGCATTATGCCTCCTTGGCGGCTTCGGCCTCACGTTCTTCGTCCGTGAGGAAATCCAGGGAAGCGTATTCCTTGAGGATGTTGTACCATTCGGCCACCTTCTTCATGTGGGACACATAGAAGCGGTCGCGGTCATAATCCGGGAGGGCTTTCTCAAAGAGGGCCTTGAATTCATCATCGGCGGCCTTGTGAGCCGGTGCGGGGGCGTCTCCAAGCACTTCCTTCATCTTGAGGAACACCTCCTGGAGCTTGATCTCCTCCTCTGAGGTGTAGATGGAGATGTCGGCCATTGAAGTGATACCGGCCGAAGCGCTCACATTGAGGCGCTTCTTAGTGTCAAGGGCCTCAACGATAGCACCCTGGCGAGACTGTGCGATATAATTGAAAAGGCCTCTCTGGCCGCGTACTGAAAGAATTTTCGCGAGATCTGTTTTCATATTTTGAGTCATTTGTTTTCAAGTTTACAAATATAGCTATTTTTGCCGAAAAAGACGCGGTTCACCTTCCGGGAAAGAGCCTGGATGGTGCTGCCGTTCTCTATTACGGCATTGGCCTTTGAAAGGTCCAAAGTCTGTGCTGCCATCCGGCGGCGGGCGTCTTCTTCCGTGAGCCCCCGGCCGATGAGCCTTTGGAGCCTCACCTCCTCCGGAGCCGTAACCACCACCACATAATCGGCAATGCCATTAAAAATCGGCTTTGAAAGGATTATGGCCGATTCCAGCACCACAAAAGGAGCGTTCTGCGCGTCCCGCCACGCCTTGAAGTCTTCAAGCACAAGCGGATACACTATCCCCTCCAACTTTTCCCTTGCCCCGGCATCGGAAAAAATAAGCTTTGCGAAGTCCTTGAACGGCACCCCAAGCTCCTTTTCCAGCTTTTCTTTGAGCCCAGGAACGGAGTCGTACAATGCCTTGGTGCGGGAGTCGGAATCATATATGGGAATGCCCTTCCTTGAAAGAAGGGCGCACACGGCGGATTTGCCGCTTCCGATGGTGCCTGTTACGATTACGGTGAGCATTACCTCAGCTCTACGCAGTCAAACACCTCAGGCTCTACGTGATACTCCAGCACCCCGGAAGGCAGTCTGAGGGTGCGGGGCGCGCACCGGCCGCTCAGGGACTCGCTGAAGTCACGGTAGTCTATGTAGAGCTTGAACGACGCCAGAGGGTCTTTCTGGAGGGGGAAAGCGCAGCGCATGACAACCGATGCCGTGGTGGGATACACCTGCAGCTGATGACCGGCGGGGACGTTCCACACCTCCAGGGGAACCTCCGTGCGGAGTTCCACATACCTGGAAACTGGGATTTCATAGCTCACCTCCTCGTGGGACATCCTCACGCCCGGAATCTCTTCAAGCTTAAGGATTCCATGCTGGGAGCTATGGAGGTCCGTCATGACAATGCGGGCCGAAGTTATTTTCTCTATGCCATCAAGGATTTCATCCGTGGCATAAACCGTCACGGAATCCGGGGAGACCCGGAACGGGCCGCTCATCATGTACTGGGAGCGGCAGTGGATGGAGCGGGGAACCTCCACGGGGACCTTCTTGTGCCTTTCGGAGGGGAACACAAAGCGGAGGGTGTCCGTGATGAAGGCCTCCACAGTGGTGCCTTCCCCGAAAAACTGGCCGATGTAGGAGTTCTTGGCGCCGCCTATGACGCAGAAAGTCTCCGGGCCCGTGCGGCGCATGTCGCCTCTGTCGAAGGCAACCGTCACAACCCGCTTTTCCTTGCGGCTGTGCTCCCTCACAAGGCGGAACCCGTCTGTGCGGCAGCGCGCGCTAACAATTACGGTATTGGACGAAGTGCCCCTGTGGCCGTCAATGTTGCACTGGGCCACCACCGGAACGCTTATGGTGCCGGTGTAAACGTTGGAGAGCTGAGTGAGGAACCAGATAAGGCCGGCTATGAGAACGGAAGCGGCAAGGATCACCCACTCCCGTCCCATTCCGCCTTTCAGCCTCCCTATGCGCTCCTTAAGCGGCACTGTTGCTTACTTCTGGACGTCTGAGTAATCCTTCTGGAGGCCCTGCTTGTCTACGCGGAGCTTTACGTCGCCGT
This sequence comes from Bacteroidales bacterium, assembly GCA_017478685.1. Next base: position 4,318 of record JAFVDC010000169.1, read on the forward strand.
CTACTTTGAGAAGGGCGGTTTTCTCGTTTACCTCCACAATTTCTCCGTAGATGCCGCCGACGGTGACAACCTTGTCACCTTTCTTGAGGCTGTTACGGAACTCCTGGAGCTCTTTCTGCTGCTTGCGCTGGGGTCGGATCATGAAAAGCCACATCACAAGGATGATGGCGGCAAACATGATGATTGTGGGAAGGGCGCTCTGCTGACCCTGGGGGGCAGCTGCCTGAAGTGCGATGAAAAGAGTGTTCATTTCTATAATGCGTTATTGTTTTTGACTATGGTTCCTTTGGCTTCACCGTCCTTGATGAGGCGGTCCAGAAGGCCGTTTACAAAGCTCCGGCTCTTGGGAGTGGAGTAGTATTTGGATATTTCAACGTATTCGTTGATGGTAACCCTGATGGGGATGTCGGGGAAGGTGGTGGCTTCGGCCAGTCCCATTGCTATGAGCACTATGTCCGTGGTGTAGAGACGGTCCTGGTCCCACTTGGAGACGGACTGCGCAATGAGGGCGCTGTACTCCGAGTAACGGCCGTATGCCGCCGAAAGGAGTTTCTTGGAGAATTCCTCTCCGTCCGGCATATAGAGCGGAGGATAGCTCCAGCGGCCAAGGCGGCCGGCCTCTTCCAGGGAGCGGATGCAGGTGCCAAGGGCGTAGGGAAGGTCATCGGCCCAGTGGATGGAGAGGTCTTCCAGGATCTGGGCAAGCGAAGGGTCGTCCTCGAACTCTTCCTCGAACACCCTTTTCCAAAGCGCGGCGTCTTCCTTGAGGGAGGAAGTACCGGAGTTCATGTACTCAATGAAATAATCGCGGGTTTTGAGGCGCACGTAAAGGTCCGAGAGAAAGGCGTCGTTCTGGGCCCAGGACATCTTTTTCTTTTCCGTGATGCGCTTGAAGTCCGGGTCTCCCTCCAGGAGGGCCGAAATGCCGTTACGGACAAATTTCATGTTGGGAGAGAGGTCTTCCTCTGTGGGATTGAACTTTCCTTTTGCGGCCTCGATGCGGCGCGCGGCCTCTCCCGTGAGGGCCGGGATTACGGAAAGCATATATAGATATAGGTCCCTGGTGGCTTCTGCAGAGGTTTCAAGGCTTCCGAGTGCTTCCTTCAGTGAAAGGTCCGGATTCTCTGCGTAAGAATACAGCACCTTGAAGGCCTTGATACGTAAGATTCGTCTGTTGAGCATATGTCAAATAAAATTTATGGCAAAGATAGCGTTTTTTTAATAATAAATAATTATATTTGTGTTTGAAAACCAAAAACGAAGAGAGAAGATGTACAGTGAAGACCGCAATACGGAAGACGTCTACTCAAAGCCTGTGAGGGCGGGTAAGCGCACCTATTTCTTTGATGTCAAGAGCACCAAAGGCAACAACGACTACTATCTTACCATCACGGAAAGCAAGCGCCGCACGGAACGCGACGGCTCGTTCGTGTATGACAAACACAAGATATTCCTTTA